>JAFGIQ010000244.1 GCA_016929575.1 candidate division FCPU426 bacterium | reverse complement strand
GTGCCTTCTCCTTTGCCGCCTTGGACAGCAGCCTGATAAAAAAAGAGGGCAATCCCTGGAACCTGCTCAATGCCCCTTTGCCCGCGGGAAAAATCCCGGCCATCGCCGATCAAACCGTCATGGAGTGGGGACTGGGAAAAAAACTGGGGGATTCGCTATTCTTGACCGATGATCTGGGAAACGCCATTGAGCTGCAGCTGGTGGCCGGATTGGCGAACTCCATCTTCCAGGGCTATGTGCTGATCGCGGAGGAGAATTTCCTGCGCCATTTCCCCTCCACCCCTGGATTCAAGGTGTTCCTGGCCGACCACGGCGGATCATCAGCGGCGGACCTGCGGCAAGAATTGAACCGCGCCCTGGTTTCATACGGTGTGGAAATCACCGATACCGCCGAGCGCCTGGCCGGATTCAATACGGTGCAAAACACCTACCTCTCCATCTTCCTGCTTTTGGGCGGGCTGGGCCTTATGCTCAGCACCATCGGGCTGGGCATTTCCTTGTCCAGATCCATTTTGGAACGCAGGGGCGAGCTGGCCTTGATGTCGGCAGTGGGCGTCTCCAGGACGCAGATACAGCATATGATCATCGCGGAATATGCGGTGTTGCTCCTGGCTGGAACCTTGATCGGCGCCGTTGCCGGGCTGATCGCCGTGCTGCCGGTCATTGCCCTGCTGAAATCAAGCGTTCCCTTTGGCTTGCTGGCCGCCGTTCTCTTGGGCATCGCACTGACCGGCCTGGTCAGCCTGTACACAGCCAGTCGGCTCGCCTTGTCCAAGTACTTGTTGCCGGCATTGCGGCCGGAATAAAAAAGACCCCGGCTTGATCACGGGGTCTTTGGTCATTGCCTGGCCAGGTGCTGCCAACCATGACCGAAGCGGCATGCGGTGCGCCGGTCAGATCTACTTCGCCAAATTCAAACTGACCAAATCGCCTTTGTTGTTTTTTACATATAGATTGGCATTGCACAGTACTGGTGCGGTCCAGCAGGTGCTGCCCAGCACACCCTCTTTGAATGAAACCAGGGTATAGGCCCGGGGATTTGCTTTGAGAATATACAAGGAACCGTGCTCATTGATGAAAATCAGATATCCGCCCGCGGCAATCATATTGCCAAACCCCAATTCCTCGCTCCATTGCACCGCGCCGGTTTTCGTATCCAGGCATTCGATCTTGGCATTGGTGCCGGCATTGCCGTCTACCGCATAGAGGTAGCCGTCAATCGGCATCGCGGTGGCGATATGGGTGCTCACCTCTTTGTTGCGCCACACTTCTTGCGGTTTCCCCGCAGAAAAATCATACAAGGCGCACCCATTGCCATAACCGGTTGACATAAACAGCCGGTTGCCAAAAATCACCGGATCAGCGGCAATGATGTTGTACCTCGACGGCCAGGAAAAGGACCATGCCACTTTGCCGGTTTCCGCTGAGACAGCATAGACATTGGTTTGTCCGCAGACGGCCAATAATTTTTTTCCGTTCGCCATGAAACTGACGGGCGTCGCATAATTCCCCTTGCCCGGTTCGCTTTTCCAGATGACTTGTCCGGTTTTTTTATTCAGCGCCAACCCCGTGGTACAGGCATTCAAATACGCCGTATCGCCCTCGATCAAGAAAGATGAAGCAAGACTCCATTGTAGAACCTCGGCGCCGTAATCCCTGAGCGCTTGTTTTTTCCAGATGGCCTTGCCGGTTTGAGCATCCTGGCAAAGCATATCGCCATCCTGGCTGAAAGTGTAGACCCGGCCGTCATCAACCACCGGCGTGGATTTCGGGCCTTCGTACTGCCCCTTGGTGGCCCGCAGGGAATGTCTCCAGATTTCTTCGCCGGTCTTTACGTCCAGACAATAGATGGTATTCTGTTTTTCCTTTTTATCATAGCCCATGGTATAGAGATACTGCCCCTGTATTGCCACATTGGAATAACCGGGGCCTATGTTTTTTTTCCAATTCACTTTCAGGGGCTTATTCAGGGCAGTGGCATCCCATTCCACTTCCTTGGAAATGCCGTTTTGGTCCGGCCCTTTCCAGCGGTTCCAGTTGAATTCCGCCGCCCAGACACTGCCGGCTGCTGCCAGGCAAGCCACAACCATTATGGGCGAAATAAAAGGAAATAAATTCTTATTTTTCATGGCTTTTCTCCCTAATTAGGATTAATTATGAATTATTATCTTAAATACTGCAGAATGTCAAGTCCATAATCCGGTTACCCTATGCTCACCCGTCCCTCGGGATATTTCATGTGTGTATACTGGGGTTGCAGCGCTGCGGCCAAGCCAATGGTGATCGGACCCAAGCGGCCAAAAAACATCGCCGCGGTAACAAGCAGCTTGCCCGCCGCGGAAAACGATGCTGACAAGCTCAAGCTTTCACTGCTGCCCATGGACAAGCCAACTGTCCCCAAGGCGGATGTCATTTCAAACAAGATATTGCCCATATCCTGGTTTTCCATCATCTCCAACAACAAGGTAAAGCTGACTAAAACAACACTCATGATCATGAAAATAATCAATGATTTATAAATAACCTCGTGGGAAACCTGCCGCCGAAACACTATAATCCCCTCCCGGCCCCGGAGCGTGGCCCAAATAGCCAGACACATGATGGCAAAAGTGGTGGTCTTGATGCCTCCGCCGGTTCCTCCCGGCGAAGCCCCGATAAACATCAGGGGAATCATCAGGAATTGCGCGAAAAGGCAGATCGCCCGTGTCTTGAATATTAAACCCTGCTGTCCGGGCAACCGCGGACAGGAAAACAGCATGCAGCCAGTCCATTTTGGTGGTGGCATACAAAAGCACGGCTCCCATTATGGTGAGTGACACGGTGGTGACCAAAACCAGTTTGGTATGCAGGGATATCTTCTTATGGGGGCTCCTCACCCAATGGATCAACTCGTGGATCACCACATATCCCAAACCGCCAATCATAGCGAGGATGAGAATGGCAATTACGGCCAGGGGCTGCCCGCCTTGGCCCATCAGATTATCCGAGAAAAGACAGAAGCCCGCATTGTTGAAGCCTGAAACCGAGTGAAATACGCCAAGGGCAATTGCGCGTCCCGGAGTATGTCCGCCCCAATAAGCTCCGGTAATAACAATGGCGCTTATCAATTCCAATGTCAGCGTGACCATGACCACATCACGAATAAACTTTGCCATTCCCTCACCGGTCTCCAAATTTAAAGCCTGCTTGATAGCCGCCTGGTCAGTCACCCCGATGCGCCGTCCCAACAGGGCTGCTGCCATGGTGGCAAGAATCATATACCCCAAACCGCCGACTTGAATCAGGACCAGAATGACGATCTGGCCAAAGGGGGCAAAGGACGTGGCAGTGTCCCGGACAATCAAGCCGGTCACACATACTGCCGAGGTTGCCGTGAACAGCGCATCAATCCAGGACAGGGGTTGGTCCTTGGGCACTGACCAGGGCAGTAAAAGAAACAATGTCCCGAGTGTAATAACAATGATAAAAGCGCCGACCAGACGCAAAGCTGGAGTCAGGTGAGAAAGAATGCCTTTCTTGGCGGCTCGATGGGCAGTAAATAAATCTTTGATAAACTCCTCGGTCGACTTCATGGCCTCACCCTTAGCTGATAGCTTGTGCTTACAATGTAAAATCCTTATGCCGCCTGAAGATGTGATGATGCCAGACCTAGCAGCTCACTGGGCGTTTATTGTAGCAAATCATCTGTCCGGGTGCAAGCAAGGATGCCAAGGAGTGGTCATCGCACGAGGGGGCCGTCTTTCACCTTATCGCGCTTGCCGACATTTTTCCGCAACGGTTTATATTCCTGTACCTTCAGGATTGAATCAGGCAAGCTGTTTTCCAGATCAATTGATTCCGGAAATCCACTTTCCGCCGGGCAGTTCCCCGACTTTATTTTCAGGTGTGCCATTGCATAACAAAATCGTCATGTTTTTCAAGAGGTGAATAAAACAAAGCTCCCAGGGCTTAAAGCCCCGGGAGCTTTGCAAGGCCTATTCAGTGTTGGGTCCCGAAATGTTAAAAGGCAGAAATGCTCCGGCACACTGGTACAGTACACCTGTTGCTCATGGTCATGCGCCGGACGGGCTTGCCAGTTTTTACGGGCAATACAGTATTGTCCGTTATACCTGCCAATTCCTCCCGTCTGATGGGCGCGCCGAGTATTTGCTCAATATTCCTCACCACGTCCGCATCTTCCCATGTGGCCAGGGTGAGTGCGTCCCCCGTGCGCGAGGCGCGGCCTGTCCGGCCGATGCGGTGGATATAAGTTGTTGCGGAATCCGGCATGTCATAATTGATGACATGGGAGATACTGGCAATATCGAGTCCCCGGGCGGCAATATCCGTTGCCACCAGAATGGAGAGTCTGCCGGATCTGAACTGGGCCAAGGCGTGCTGGCGCTGACTCTGTGACTTGTTGGCATGCAGCGCAGCCGCATGATGGCCGGCGCGTTTGATCACGTCTACCACGCGATCCGCACGGTGTTTGGTGCGGGTGAAAACCAGGATTGATCGGGCAACCGTTTTCTTGATCAGTTGCAGCAGCAGGCTGTTTTTCATGTTCTGGGCCACCGGGTAAATTGTATGCGCAACGGTGTCGGCCGGCGCCTCAGCATCCACACTGAAACGCTCCGGGCTGCGCAAGCTGCTTGCTATCAACCTTTCCATGGCGGCGTCAAACGTTGCCGAAAACAGCATGGTTTGTCTTTCAGCCGGGAGCAGTCTGATTATTTTTTGGACCGCGGGTAAAAAACCCATGTCCAACATCCGGTCTGCTTCGTCCAACACCAGTGTTTCAACCTTGTGCAGCCGGGTATTTCCCTGCGCGACATGATCCAGCAAGCGCCCGGGACAGGCCACGATGATTTCATAACCGCGGCGCAATGCCTCGGCTTGGGGATGCATACCCACCCCGCCGTATACTGTTGCCGACCTGAAGGGGCAGTGCTTTCCCAGAACTTTTACCACCCCCTGGATTTGTTCAGCCAGTTCGCGGGTGGGTGTGACAATCAACACGCGGGTGCGGCCCGTTCCCGGATGATCCAGCAGTCGCTGCAAAATCGGCAGTACAAACGCCGCGGTTTTGCCTGTCCCAGTTTGGGCCGTTCCAATGACATCCCGGCCGCGTAAAGCCGGGAGAATAACCGCCTCCTGAATCGGAGTCGCCACCTTATATCCGGCATTCTGCACTCCTTGTAGTATGTGTTCATCTAGATTAAAGCTTTCAAATTTCATGTGTCTTCCTTTTTGTTTGCAAGCAAACAGAGAATTGAATCCTGCTGTACATTTTTCACCTGGCAACAAGGCAACAGCGCATGCGCGGGTGTAGTGCCGCCAACCTTGTCCAGGTAAAACAACTTCCCAGGTTCTTGATTAGCGGTAATTTTTCTGCCGTTGATTCTTTTCGGGAAAGGAAAAAGCGGAAGGTAAATTAGACTCGCTATCAAGCAGATAGTATACACCTTTTCGGATAAATGGCAAACAAATAATAGGCCCCGTCAACAAATAAATAGAAATGC
>JAFGIQ010000243.1 GCA_016929575.1 candidate division FCPU426 bacterium | reverse complement strand
CTCCGGTTTCACAGCGAAATGAATTTCCCCTTGCTTGCCGATAAAATATCGGCTTTTAGCTGTTGACAGCTATAGGCATCCAACCAATAATAAACAGTCTTTAAAGTCAATAAATTTTGGCCTTTTGCTTCATCTGCCAGCAATAATTTAATTCATTTAACAACAGGTTTATATGAGCCAAAAATCGGGGATTTCCAACCAAATTATTTCCCTGCCCCAGGGCGGCGGCGCCCTAAAGGGATTGGGCGAAAATTTTTCGCCGGACCTTTTCACAGGCACAGGCAACTTCACTGTGCCTATCGCCCTGCCCCCGGGACGCAATGGATTCCAACCGCAATTAAACCTCGCCTACAGCACCGGCCAGGGCAACGGCCCCTATGGCCTGGGCTGGGGCCTCAGCATCCCCGGCATTGGCCGTAAAACCTCCCGGGGAATTCCGGCATATGATGATGCCACAGATATTTTCATCCTCTCAGGAGCCGAGGATTTGATTCCGCTTGAAATCTCAACAGCACAGAACGGGTCCTGCACTGTGCAGACCACTCGCTATCAGCCCCGTACTGAAGGCTTGTTTGCCAATATTTTGCATGTCATAATTTTTGACCGGTCCGCCAACCAGCGCGCCGGCGATTACTGGCAGGTGCAAAGCAAGGATGGCCTGACCAGCTTTTACGGCACCCCCCGGCCCGAAGAGGCTGAGCCCGCCTGGCAGGATCCGGCAGTAATTGCGGATCCGTTGAATCCCGCCAAAATTTTCACCTGGTGTTTAAGCCGTACCCTTGATCCTTTTGGAAATGTCATTGAATATGTTTATGAGCCGGATCAAGGCCGGGACGGACCGCACTGTTGGCATCAGGCCTACCTTAGTGAAATACGCTATGCTGATTATCAACAAGAGGCAATAACCCGTTTTTTATTAAAAGTGAGATTTAAATACACCAACCGGCCTGATCCTTTTTCACACTACCGGTCCGGATTTGAAATCAGGACCAGGAAACGCTGCCACGCCATTGAGATCTATTCTTGCCCGGGCACGGAAAACAAGTTTAAAACTTTTCAGTTGAACTACTGGGATGAAAAAGACAGCCCGGCTGACCCTGCAGCCTGTTTCCCCAATCAGGTGTCACTGCTGCAGCACATCAAAGTCATTGGGCATCAAGGCGATGCCAGCGAGGAAATACCTCCACTGGAAATGAATTATTCCGGCTTTGCACCGGAGGAGCGGCGTTTTCTCCCCCTGGCAGGGCACGACCTGCCTGCCCAAACTTTATCCGAGTCCACGCTCGAGCAGGTGGATTTATTCGGCACTGGTCTCCCGGATTTTGTAGAGATGAACGGCAGCATGCGGTATTGGCGCAATCTGGGCCAGGGCCGCTTCAGCCTGCCCCTGGCCATGAAAGCCTCGCCCGCCGGCGTGCATTTAGAGGATGCCGGCGTGCAATTCATTGATGCCAATGGCAATGGCCGGCCTGATCTCATGGTCACGCAGGGCAGTGTGTGCGGTTATTATCCTATGCAGATGAAAGGCGGTTGGGATCAACGCTCATTTCAATCCTTTGCCCAAGCGCCCAGTTTTAACCTGGCAGATCCAGAGGTCAAACTGGTTGACCTGGATGGAGACGGCATCACGGACGCGATCCGCTCCGGCAGCCAGCTGGAATGCTATTTTAATCATCCCCAACTTGGCTGGCATAAAGCACGGTATGTCCCCCGCCGGGATCTGGAACATTTCCCGAATGTCCAGTTTTCCGACAGCCGCGTGCGCTGGGCGGATATCAGCGGCGACGGCTTGCAGGATATTGTGCTCATCCACGACGGCTTGATAAGCTACTGGCCCAATCTGGGCCGCGGCAATTGGGGAAAGCGCATTGCCATGGCCTCGTCGCCCCGCTTTCCCTATGGTTATGATCCCAAACGCATTCTTTTGGGCGATGTTGACGGGGATGGTCTGGCGGATGTAATATATGTGGAAGACACCAAAATTCAGCTTTGGATCAACCGCAGCGGCAACAGCTGGAGCGACTCCATTGAGATTAAAGGAACGCCGCCGGTAACAGACATGGACAGTGTCCGTCTGGTGGACCTGCTCGGCACAGGCACTCCTGGCCTTCTCTGGAGCATCCAGGAAAGCGGCCAGGCCAGAACCCGCTATTTTTTTCTGGACCTGACTGGCGGAACCAAACCCTATCTGCTGAACAGGGTTGACAACCATCTGGGCGCTATCACGACCGTGGAATACGCGCCTTCAACCCGGTTTTATCTGGAAGACGAACAGAACCCGGCCACCCGCTGGCATGCAACCCTGCCTTTTCCGGTCCAGGTCGTAGCCAAAGTTGAAATGATTGATGCCCTGTCGCAGGGAAAGTTTAGCACCGAATATTCCTATCATCATGGTTATTGGGACGGTTTGGAACGCGAATTTCGCGGATTCGGCCGCGTGGATCAGCGTGATACGGAGACTTTTGTTTCGTACCATAATACCGGGATAAACGAAAATCAGGAATTTGCCTCTGTGGTGCCGGAAATGTTTTCACCACCCCTGGAAACCCGGACCTGGTTCCACCAGGGCGCAATTGAAAACGAGACTGGCGGTTGGCGCGAAGCGGATTATTCCCAGGAGTATTGGTCCCAAGACGCCAGCCTTCTGCAACGCCCGCCTGAGGTGCAGCATCTCCTGCGTTCCCTTAGGCCTGCTGATCAACGCGATGCTTTGCGCGCTTTACGGGGAACCATTCTGCGCACTGAAACTTATGCTCTGGATGGATCTTACCGACAATCCCAACCCTATACAGTCACAGAATCACAAATCGGTTTACGCGAAGAATCAAAACCCATAAATGATAAAGAGCGCAAAAGGATCTTTTTTCCCTATGCGGCGGCCCAAAGAACAACACAATGGGAGCGCGGCAATGATCCCATGACCCACATTACCTTCAGTGGGGATTATGACGCTTATGGCCAGCCACGGGCGCAGACTGTTGTCGCTTTGCCCCGCAGATCCAGCAAAAGAGTTGAGCACCCCACCTGCCTGGGAAATATGCTTTTGGATGAGACCCGTATCTTGTCCATGCACACACGCACAACCTATGCTTTTCCGGACCAGAATCTTTATCTGCACAACCGAGTGGCCCACATACACACTTTTGAGCTTCGAAACCCACCTCAGGTTATAGAACCGCAGCCGGATAATCTGGTCGCTGTGATGCAGGATCATATCCAGGCAGCATATGCTGTCAACCGCCAATTCCAGTCTCTTTTAAATAATTGGCATCCAGGCCTCGGCCTGCCTGGAGTTTTGAACCTTATCAGCCATGCTTTGAATCATTATGATGGCGAGGCTTTTATCGGGAGGCAAGCCCACCAGGTTGGTCCTTTCGGCGCCTTGACACGCCAAGAAACCCTGGTTATGACCGATGAAATACTCAATGCGGCCTATGGAGACCGCAGGCCTGTGTGTCTAGGCGGAAGCGCGCAGTTGCCGCCAGGCGCGCCGCCGGATTTCGGCGCCAATATTGGCTGTCGCCTGGAACAACCTTCAGCCGCAGGCTATCAGGCTGGTTATTACTGCAATGTCCAATGCCGAAAATTTGATTTTCAGGATAATACCTGCGGCCATCATCGCGGTCTGACCATTGCCCAGCAGGATGGCCTGGGAAATCAAACCGGGATTGTGCCGGATGCTCTTTGGCTCCTGCCGCAACGGATGGTTGATGCGGCCGGGCTGGAGACCAGGATTGAATATGATTATTCAATTCTCCAGCCTAAAATCATTATTGATCCCAACCATACTGCCACGCATTTTGAATTCACACCTTTAGGTCTCCTGAAAAAACAATATCTTACTGGAAACCAAGGCGAAGGCGGTACTTCGGACAAGCCTGAGGGACAATTCGAATATAATTTCTCCAACTATCAACTTCATGGCCAACCCATCTATGTGCATGCCCGGCAAAGAATCCATCACGCCCGGGCCGACATCTCAGATGAAACCATTGAATACCGCGAATACTCCGACGGCTTTGGCCGGGTCATCCAAAAACGCAGCCAAGCCGGGGATTTCATTTTGGGGGCAAATGGCAATGACACCGGGCTCTCACCCGAGCCCGGCAGCCAGCCTGACCATGCCGTCGGCATAAGACAAACTGATCGTGTAATTGTCAGCGGCTGGCCGGTTTTTAATAATAAGGGATTGGTTGTGGAAAAATACGAGCCTTTCTTTGCAACTGGCTGGGATTTTCAACCCACGCTTGAAGCTAAAATTGGCCAACATGCAACCCTGTATTATGATGCCCGGGGCCAGATGATCCGCACTCTCAATCCGGACGGTTCTGAGCAAAGAGTGATACTGGGCATTCCGCCGGTGCTGTCCAATCCCGCAGATTTCCTCCCCACTGCCTGGGAAACATATACCTATGATCTCAATGATTTGGCCCCCTTAAGCATTGACCCTGATCGTCCCGGGGAGTCTTTAAGCCGTTTGGCGCCTGTTTTCCATCATTTCACGCCCAGCCAGTCAATTGTCAATGCCCAGGGAAAAACCATTGCCCAAATCAGCCGCAACGGCAATGATCCCGGCCAAACCTGGCACCTGACCCGCACCAGCTATGATATACGCGGCAATGTGCTGGAAATAATTGATGCTTTGGGCCGGACCGCTTCCCGCCAGGCCTATGACCTGCCCAACCGGCCTTTGCGCAACGAAAGCGCGGACGCCGGCCTGCGCACTTCGGTATGTAATGCAATGGGAAATGTGATCGAATACCGCGACAGCAACGGCGCCATCGGGCTTCGCTCCTATGACCGCCTCAACCGGCTACAGCAGCTGTGGGCTAGGGATACTGCCGATGCATTGTTCACGCTCCGTGAAAAGATCGTCTACGGTGATGACCAGCCCGGTTCAGGGTTGAATCAGTCCCAGGCCAGGGAAATGAATTTGCTGGGGAGGATTTACCGGCACTATGATGAAGCCGGCCGCGTGCAAATACTTGGCTATGATTTCAAAGGTAATCTCTGTGGCAAAACCCGGCAGGTAATCAGGGACGAGGCCTTGGCCCGGGATTGGATTGCCCATTGGGACGCCCCGGACGCTGACCAGGACCTGGATGAACAGGAATTTCAAACCCGGACGCAATATGACGCCCTCAACCGGCCAACGTCTCTCACCTATCCCCAGGATGTCAACGGGCATTGCGCTGTGCTCAAGCCCCTATACAACCGCGCCGGCAATTTGGAAAAAGTTGATCTGGACAACCAGACTTACGTAAATCACATTGCCTATGATGCCCATGGCCGGCGCCTGCTGATTGCCTATGGCAACGGGATAATGACCCGCTATGTTTACCATCCGCGTTCCTTCCGCCTGGCGCGGATGCGCAGCGAGCGATACCAACCCGCTTCACCTCCAGACACCTGGATTCCCTTCGGGCCGGCGCTGCAAGATTGCGCCTATCAGTATGATCTTGCCGGAAACCTCACTGCCATGGATGAGCTCCATCCGGGAAGCGGGGTGCCTGGCACGGAATTCGGCCCAGACCGTCTGCTGCGCGAATTTGCCTATGACCCCCTTTATCAGCTCCTGTCCGCCACCGGACGCGAGTATGAACAAACCGCCACAACCTATCCCTGGCAGGACCGGACCACCCCCCAAGACCCGACCAAAACCAGTCTTTACACCCAGCGCTACAATTATGATGCAGTCGGCAATATGCTCAGCCTCAAACATGTTGCCGCCAACGGCGGTTTTACACGCACGCTGACCATGAGGCCAAAAACCAACCAGCTCCAAAACCTGGCCATTGGCGGGAACTCCTATGCCTATCACTATGATGCCAACGGCAATATCATCCGGGAATACAGCAACCGGCATTTTGTCTGGGATCATGCCAACCGCCTAAAGGCTTTTTACGACCGGCCAGCCGGATCAGGGCAAGCCACGGTTTCGGCCAGATATCTTTACGGCGCGGATGGTGCGCGCGTCAAAAAATGGGTCAAAACCAGTGGCGCACAGCAAGCGGAAAGCACGGTTTCTATAGACCGTATTTTCGAGCATCATCAATGGGGCGGGAATACGGCGAACAATCATCTGCATGTGATGGATTCCGCCAGGCGTTTAGCCCTGATCCGCTGCGGACCAGCGCATCCGGACGACAAATCGCCGGAAACCGTATATTTGCTGGATGACCATCTGGGCAGCAGCAATCTGGTCCTGGGCCAGGACGGAACCTGGACCAACCGCGAGGAATACACGCCTTATGGCGAGACCAGTTTCGGCTCCTTTGCCAAAAAACGCTACCGCTTCACCGGCCAGGAACGCGACGAGGAAAACGGTTTGAACCACCACGCTGCCAGATATTACGCGCCCTGGCTGGCAAAGTGGACCAGCTGTGATCCCATGGCATCAAATCCCCTGGGTTCTCCTTATACCTACGCCATGAATAGCCCTTTTTGCTTTCTGGACCCCACGGGAGCCGCGGATCAAGATGTTTCTGAGAGTGCCCCGGCCGGGCAGAAGATTTCAATCCACAGCGCGGTTTCGGATGACAGCAAGAATTCCCCGGCAACCGGCCCCTCTTCGTCGCCGAGTATTTTGAATGTACAACCTCTGGCCCCCCTCTCCGCCTATCCCGAAAAACTGACCGTACCAACCAATCTGCTCGGCAGCATCAGGCAATTGCGGAAAGAGAATCTGATCATGAGCCCGTTTTTTTCCCTGATCAACGATTTGGGCGAGATCGAAAGGTGTGGAATTGTAACCGCGCAAGGCGACTTGTTGTCCCACAGCATCAATCTCCATATGCAGATGGCAAACCTCGCGGGCGAAAACCCGTTTCTCAGATCTCTTCCCGAAGAGACCAGTCTTTTATTATTAAAATTACATTCAAATTTAGATCCGCAAAACGCAGAAATTGATTTCCACTCTCATCCGCGAAGCAACAAAATAATGCCCGGCTTTTCTCCCGCGGACGTTGATAACCTGCTCAAAAACGCGGCCTTTATAAAAAACCCGCCCAATTCATTTCTAAAATCACTTCTGGCCGACTCCACCGGCACGCTGCTGCTCTTAATCCCCACGCAAGAAAGTGTGCGCAAGTACGAAGTGTTGGTTCGGGCAGTCATTTTAAACAAGATAGAGGCGGACGCCAAAAAAGGGCATAATCCGGTCAGCAGCCTATTTAAGCATTTGGGCGAATCAGAAAAATTTTGTTATAGCTGCAACCTGTTGTCGGTTGATGATACCAAAGACATGCCGACTTCGCAAATCATGCATTTGGCCGTATTTAGAATGATGGTTTTCATGGACTTGGCTCTTTATGAATATTCCGCTCGCAGCGGAGTGTTTGAAAAGGTTAATTAATTGCATTTCATCAATGGTCGCGGCTCATAGTATAGTTGTATGCCCAGGAAAGTCAAAGGAGGAGTTCATGTCCAAAGCCAAAGCATCCAAACCCGGCCGTTCCAAACCAACCCGCCAATCCAAAGCCAAACTCAAATCCAAAATCCCGCTCCCTTCCCAATCCCCATCACAGGCCACACCAAAATCCCTGCCGTCATCCCCGGCACCCATCCGCGCCCTCACCCTGGATGACCTTGCACAGCTTGAACCCATAGGCGAATTTGCCAAAAGCATCGATGTTCTTCAGACACAGGGCATAAAATCCCTCTCTGACATCCGGCGCCAGGGCGGCATTCAGGTGAAAGACCAAGCCCTCCCTGAAACCGCAGCCAAAAAAATAGAAGCGCATGCATATCTTGAACTCGTGTCCCCTGATGTCAAGACAAACCAAAAGCTGATTGACGCCGGATTTTACAGCCAGGCGGATATTGCCAGGACCAACAGGATTTTTTTCCAGCAAAAAGCCTTGGCTGCCGGTTTGGAAGAAAAGCAGGCAGCGATCATTTACTCCCAGGCACTGGCACAAATGGCTGCTGTCAGCAATCTATATACCGCCCTTAAAGTCGAGAAAGCCAACGGCTTTCAGGCCGGCAATGAACCCCTGGTCAAATCCCTGGGCCTGGATGAGACCTGCGAATGCCGGGAGTGCGAATCAGCCGTAAGTCCCCTGGCTTATCTCTCGGACCTATTGGATTACACCCTTTGCCATGTGCAACAGCAGGCGGGCCAACAATTGCAGCCTCTGGATCTGGCCACGCTGGAGAACGGGCTTTGCCAGCCTTTTTCCCGCTTAAAGGCGGCGTGTTCTGAAGTTACCAACCAAGTGCGTCAGGTCAGGATTGCGATAGAGATCCTGCGCAGATATTATCAAACGCATCCGGCTTTGCCTGCCAATACCCTGGCCATGCAGGAGCGCAAATACCTTTTCTCCGCCTATATGAACATGCTTGAAAAACTCGGAACCAGCTATGAAGAAATCCGCGAGGCAAATGTTTTTCCCCAGGACAAGCGAAAAGATCTGGCCCAGCGGCTTGGCATTTATCTAAGCCCCGGCCGGCCGGACGAGCTTGATGAACTGTTGCTTTTGGGCAATACCATCACTGGCCAGGAACTGGAAACACTTTTCGGATTTGCGGATACAGCATATCCGGATGCAAAAACCGGCAGCGGCTCCACCCTGCCCGGCGCCACGGAGTGGAAAGAATACCGGTCGGATAGTGGCCAGCGCATCGGCATTTATGTGGATGTGGACACCCGTGCAGCCGGCTTTATCGCGACTCCCTTTTATTTCGCCTCCCTGGCAGGCGCTTCATCGCACTGGTCCACTACTGGCGCCAACTCCATTTATAATGCCACCCCTACAGGTTTTCGGATTTATGTGCGCTCCTTCAATGGCGTCGCCCTCACCCCAGCTGTTGCCAATCAGAAAAAATGGCATATCACGTGGTTTGGAATTGAAAGCTCCGGCCAGGCCGGCACCACACCTGCAGGCCAAACGAACTGGCAGGCTTATCAAGGCGGCACTACTGGCATATATATTGATGTGGACACCAGCACAGCCAAATTTGCGCACACCCCGGTTTATCTGGTTTCCCTGGCTGGCGACAGTTATCATTGGGAAACCACTGGCGCTGCTTCGGTCTATCATGCCACTCCCACCGGATTCCGCATTTATGTGCGTTTCTGGAATGGCCGCGAACTTACCCCGGCTTTTGCCAATCAGAAAAAGTGGCGCATCCAGTGGATCGGCATCCTGCCGGGCGCCAAGGCCGGAAGAACCCCGGCTGGCGCAACCGCCTGGCAGGCCTATCAAGGAGGCACGGCGGGCATTTATGCGGATGTGGATACCAGTCAGGCGGGATTCATTGCCACGCCTGATTACCTGGTCTCCTTGGGCGGCGTTTCGTCGCATTGGGCCACAACCGGCGCCACCTCGGTTTATCAAGCCACACCCACAGGCTTTTGCATCTATCTCCGCTTCTGTGACGGCCGCGAGCTCACGCCGGCTTTTGCCAACCAGAATCAATGGCATATTCTCTGGAGTGTGCCTGATCCCGGGTCTTTTGGCTTCTTGCGCTGGCGACGTAAACAGCTGCGCCGGTTGTGGCGGATGCAAGACTGGCCTGACACGGAATACAACCAAGGCTCGCACCCTGTGCTTGACCCGGATCTGGTCACCCTTTTGGACCTGCGAAACCCTTTCCCTGGCCAGGAGGTCTATGAATTCTGGAAAACACGCAGGGAATGGATTGATCAGCGCTTGCTTGCCTTGCGAGGCGATGCCAGCCAGCCTGCCAATCTGGAGGCCATGTGCCAAAGCATGTATGCGCCTGTGGAATATCTGGGCGCGAGCCTTATTCCCTGGAAAAACACCTTGCCGGAGGCATTTAATGGTTTGCATGAAAGCCTGACCCAGGGAAGCGACGCTGAAGTGCTGACAGCGAAAAACCGCATCCAGGAGGATCTGAACCTCTCGGTGCCAGCCTTCAGCCGCTTGTGGGAAATCCTCGATCAATACCGAAAGGCGCAGGCTGATCCAAATTTGCCCACACTCTCCGCGGCCGATGCCTGGGAAGCCTGCTCCATCCTGGCGCAGGTGCAAAAATCCATTTTTTATCCTGCCTGGTGCACAGAAGAGCAAACCTGGCAAATGCAGCGCAACAGCATACTGTTTTCAGCACAATATTTTTGGAAATCAGCCCAGGATCCTGACGCCGGCGCCTGGTCCCCGGAATTGCACAGCCAGAGGCCCTTGCTTGATCCTGAAATAACTGCGGAAAAGGATCTGCTCCCGCCTCCACTCGGTCAAAAGGCTTTTAGTCTTTGGCATGTCCGCAAACAAGCGCTCCTGGCCCAGCGTGCTGCGATTCAGACGGCCTATGCCCAGGACGGCCTGGAATCAAGTCTGCTCCAGGTGTACGGCCCTGCCTCCCAATTCCCCTTGCCTGGTAATCAAACCTGGCTGGAAATCCTGGCGCAGCTGGAGCAGATGCAAAACAGTTTTGATCCGCAGGTGCAGGAACAGGCGCAGAACCTTGTTCAAAATCACTTGCATTTAAGCTTCGAGGATTTCCAGCATGTGCTGCTGATGAAAAATAAAGCCGCAGAGGCAGACCAGGCGCCCTCTGCCTCTGAGCTGGATACGCTCTTTGTCCTCTTAACCTCGGCGTACAAACGCCAAACCTGGCTGGGGTCCTGGGCTCAGGCTGAAGAGGCCCAGGGCCTGGTCTATTGGCGGGTTTTAAAACCCAGTCTGCCTGCCTGGCGCGCGGATCTGGTCTCCCGGCAAACCTGGCAGCAACTTCTTGCCAAAAGCAGCCAAGTCCCTGCCATAGATCCGGATCTGGTCCGGGAAGAGGATCTCACAACGCCAGCGCCCGGTGAAAAAGCCTACACCTTGCTGCAGGCGCGCAAAACCTGGGTGGAACAACAGCTTGCGCACATGGTTGATTTGCGCCAAAACCAGGCTTATCAGGGCTGGGGCGGCCGGGGCAGCGGCAACGGAAAATTTTCCACGCCCAGCCGCGCAGTCTCTGACAGCCTGGGCAATGTTTATGTGGCTGACCGGGATAATCACCTGATCCAGAAATTTGACGGCCAAGGCGTGTTCCTGCTCCAATGGGGCGGATATCCAGGCAGTAATCCCGGAGACTTAAAACATCCGGTTGACCTGGCGGCGGATGCGGCAGGCTTCGTATATGTGGTGGACAAGGACAACTATCGCATCCAAAAATTCGACAGCCAGGGGGTATTTATAAAAACCTGGGGCCAAGCTGGCAGCGGTGATGGCCAATTCCAGTCCCCCCACGGCATCGCCGTGGATGCATTGGGCTGTTTATATGTAACCGACCTGGTTGACCACAGGGTGCAAAAGTTTGATGGAGAAGGCAATTTTATCAAATCCTGGGGCGGATTCGGCACTCAGCCCGGACAATTCAACGGCCCGGTGGGCGTGTTCGCGGACACATCATCCCGGATCTATGTGGCGGACACCAATAACCACCGGATCCAAATATTCGATGACGAGGGCAATTTTCAGAGCAGCCTTAGCAAATCCGCCGGCGAAGCCGGAGCTTTCTCGTCGCCCATCGGGGTCATGGCAGATGCGGATGGAAACATCCTGCTGACCGACAGCCAGGCGCGTGTGATCAATGGTTATGATGCGCAGGGAAATTTTCTGGGCATCTGGGGCCAGGACCGTTTTGCCAATCCCCGCGGACTGGCTTCAACGCCCCAGGGCAATCTCCTGGTGGCAGACGTGACTTTGCACACCATCACCCGGGTGGATACCCTGTCCGGACTGAGCATCGTCTGTGAAACCCTGCTGGGCTTTGGCGGGAATGACCTCAGGCGGCTTTTTCAGGAATATGCAGCAGGCCAGGACATCTCTTGCTCCCTGGAACAGCTCAATCTGGATATGAATGCATTCCTGCGGATAATGCGCCTGGCTTCCCTGCTGCTGTGCAACCTGCAATTGTTGATCGAGGAATGGGAGGAACTGTATGCTATTTTGCTGAAAGTCTTAAAACGCCGCACCTATACCCTCTGGCGCGCCCAAGAAAGATCACTGGATCTTATCCTCTGCCAGGATCATTTCCTTTCCACCAAAGCACACACCGTTGATTTTTCCCACTGGCGGGTGGTGTGGGAAGAGCGCCAGGATTGGCAGGATAAAATCAGTTCCAGGCTGGATCAGGAGCAAGCCACTGTCACCGGCACCCTGGCAGCAGTGGCTGCAGCCGAGGAGGCGGTCATCACCCGTTTGCGCGACATCCTGCTTGCCGCCGTGCAGGCAGAAGGCGTGGATGCGGCCAGTAAAATTCAATGGCTTGCCTCCCGGCTTTTAGTTGATTTTTATTATATCGCCACCCAAAAAACCACCCGCGTGGCCCAGGCTTTGGTAACCCTGCAAAACCTGCTCTTTTCTCTGCGCACTGGCCAGTTGCGCATTCCTGAGTGGCAGGCGGCTTTCGACGACTCCTTTGATGAGGAATGGAAATGGCTCGGCTCCTACGAGGCCTGGAAGGCGGCCATGGGTGTATTTTTGTATCCGGACAACATTTTATTGCCCAGCTTGCGCAGTGAGCAGTCCTCCTTCTTCCGGGAGTGGAATAACAAGCTGCGTGCGTACAATTACCGTTTTAGCAGCCAGGCCTTGAACCGGTTATTATCCGAATATGAAACCTATGCCAAAGATGTCTGCAATCTGACCCTTGAAGCTGCAGTCCAGTACAACCAAAACACCCCTGCCGGGGCACAAACCTGGATCTATGTAGTGGGACAGGGAAAATACAGCAACACCGTGTACATGTCCGCCTATCAACCGCAACCGGACAGCAGTGTCAACCAAACCGCCTGGGATAAAATTCCCCATCTGGAATCAGCCGCTGTTACGCAAATCCTGGGGACCGCGGTTTACGCAACCCCAGCCGGGCAACACCAGCTTTATCTTTTTTTAAAAGTCCGCGAAACTGATGCCAGCCAGCTTTCATACAACCACAAGTTGTATTGTTTAAAATATGACCTGCATAACAACCTCTGGGAATCCGAGCCAACCCAGCTTGATCTTCCGGATAAAACCCATGATTTCACGGCTGTCATTCAAAAAGGCGAAAATCAAAATACCCTGCCTTATCTGGCTATGACCGTATTTTGCCGTGATTGGACCCCCAGATTATATGCGCGCAAAATTGCTCCCGCCGGTTGGTATCAGGCTGATAAAGAATGGTCCGATTTTCTTTATGAAGAACACGCCGAGAGCGGATTGTGCGGCCTGGTAAACGCGGGATCCGGCAAATTTGTGTTGTTCAAACAAAACAGCCACAACATTTGGTACGGTTCTGTTCAATTCCGGCTGTTTATAGAAAGCGAAGGGGCAAATCAGTCTTCCGCCTGGATCACCCTTGCCGATTCACAGGATGTCCGGGATGAAAAACCCTGGCGGGGCATGATCATTCACCCCTTGTCTGCAGGGAAAGACGTCTATATTTTGCGCAGTTACCAGGACATCCATTATTATCAGACGCTGAGAATCCGGGAAGGTATATACGGCTACAGTGGCCAGCACGAAAATTTCAACTATCCGCTGGAAAAAGCCATACAGGCCTGCCCCAGCCTGGCGGATGACGCCAGCCAGAGTTACCGGGCTGTTATTTTCTCCCAGAAAAAAGATCTTCCAACGCCCTTGTCGGTATTCCAGCATTATAGAGCGGTATATATGTTTAATTTTAGTTTGCTCGCTTTTGCTGACGAGAGGCACATTGCCCCTGCCATTCACACCAACTTCTTAAACCTGTCTCCGGCTTATAAGCAGCCAAACCGCAAGGCCCAGATGGAGACCATCTTTTACCATTACACGCTAAACGGCATCCCCGAGCAGCCCGTCTGGTTCCATTTGGCGGAAATATTTTATTTTGTGCCCCTGGCTTTGTCCCTGCAGCTGCAGCAGGCCAGGGAATACATCCTGGCTTTGGAATGGTTCAGGACCATGTATGACTACCAGCGGCCTTTGCCTTTGCGGAAAATTTATTTCGGGCTTCAATATGAAGAAACTTTGGAGCAAAATTATTTCCGGCCGCAAGACTGGCTCTTGGATCCCTTGAATCCCCACGCCATTGCCGGGCTGCGTCAAAACACCTATACCCGTTTTACCCTGCTCATGCTTATTCGCTGCCTGATCGACTATGGCGACTCCCTATATACGTATGATACCTTGGAAAGCCTGGAGCAGGCCCGCACTTTGTATGTCACCGCCCTGGGGCTTTTGGATTTGGAAATGCTGAATCAGCATGCCCCCGGGTGTGAAGACATTATCGGCTATCTGGACACAGCTTTGGCGCAAACCTTCTCGGCTGCGGTGCGGCAACAGCTGAAGGATGAGTTGGCGCTTATTCAAAATAAGGCGCTGCTGGAAAAAACCTGCGAAGCACTCCGCGGTCTTGCGGCCCAAACCGTTGAAAAAGAAGAGCGGATTCTGCAGGCGAAAAGGATTGTCGCCACCGCCAGGCAAGGCCAATCCCGGCCCAGCATTGCCGGCGCCCTTTCACTGCGGCAGCAGGCGGCTGGTGTGTGGTTGAAGCAGTTTCTGCAAAACGCGGCTGTAGACCAGCATATCCGCAGTCTGCAATTGAGCAACGAAATCAACCTGTCAACAGCAACTTCAAGCGCAGGCGCTTCGCTCCGCTTTCTGACTGCCCATGCCGGATTTTGCATACCCAAAAACCCCATGATCCAGGTGCTGCGTTTCTGGGCGGAGAATAATTTATTCAAACTGCGCACAGGCCGCAATATTGCCGGCATCCAGCGGGAACTCGAACCCTATTCCGCCTCTCTGGACGTGCAAAGCGCCATGCCCTCCATCACCGCCGGCGGCGGCCTGGCGGTGGCAACCCGGATCATCCCGCCGCCCCTGCCTTACCGCTATGATTTCCTGATCGAACGCGCCAAGCAATTGCAGAATATTGCCGTGCAAACCGAAGCCGCATTTCTCCAGGCCTTGGAAAAGCAGGACGCCGAAGCCTACAACCTGCTGAGAGCCAAACAGGATTTGAGTCTGGCCAGGGCCGGAGTCAAGCTGCAGGCCCTGCGCCTCACCCAGGCCCAGGATGAGGTCACGCTGGCCGAACTGCAGAAAGAAAGCGCCGAAATCCAGGTCAACACCTATCAGCAGTGGCTGAGCGCAGGCTTGACTGTCTGGGAACAAAACATGCTGAATTGTTATGGTTCTATCGCCAGATTACAGACATTTCTGTCAATGCTGGATTATTTTTTGACGTCATCCCAAGCGATGCTCACAGCTTCCACTGCAAGTTTTGGGGCAGGGGCGGCGTTTGCCAATGCCGCCATTGTCACCGGCGTAGGCTTTGGTAAAATGGTGTTGGAGAGCCAGCTCGCCGGCACCCAGGCCAGGCTGAACATAGCAGCACTGTATGCGGATTATGAACGGCGGGCCCAGGAATGGGAGCTGAACCAGGCCTTGGCCAAGCAGTCCGTTGCCATTGGCGAGCAAAGCATCACTTTGGCTCAGGATGGTGTAAAAATAGTCCGACAGGAACAGAATATCGCCCAATTGCAAGCGGATAATGCGCAAGACATACTGGGTTTTCTCAATGGCAAATTTACCAATCGGGAACTCTACGAATGGATGGGCCGGATTTTGGAGGGTGTCTACGCTTATTTTCTTCAGCAAGCCACGGCCATGGCCAAACTGGCCCAAAACCAGCTGGCTTTTGAGCGCCAGGAACAGGCGCCGGCTTACATTCAAAACGACTACTGGGAATCGCCTTCAGAAAATGCCCTGACGGGCGACATGGCTGCTGAAACCACGGACCGCCGAGGCTTGACCGGCTCTTCCCGGCTGTTGCAGGACATATACAAATTGGACCAATACCGGGTGGAAACCGAGAAGAAAAAGCAGCAATTGGTCAAAACCTTTTCGCTGGCACAACTGGCCCCCTTTGAATTCCAGCAATTCAAAGAAACAGGAGTGATGGTCTTCAATACCAGCATGGAATATTTTAACCGCGATTTCCCCGGGCACTATCTGCGCATGTTGAAGCGCGTGCGGACCACAGTGGCAGCCCTTATTCCGCCCACGCAAGGCATTAAAGCCACACTCTCTGCCATCGGCACTTCGCGTCTGGTGGCAAACCGTAATGGCTTGTTCCAAACCATCACTGCTTTCCGTCAACCGGAGAGTGTGGCGCTATCTTCTCCTATCAATGCGACTGGTTTATTCGAGTTGGAATCGCAAAGCAACATGCTCCTGCCCTTTGAAGGCATGGGTGTGGATACCATCTGGGAACTTCGCCTGCCTAAAACATCCAATTTTTTTGATTACTCCACCTTGGCCGATGTATTCCTCACTTTCGAATACACCGCGTTGGACAGTCCTGAGTATCGCCAACAGGTGCTGGCCAGTCTGCCCTCCAGATTGAGCGGCGAGCGGCCCTTCAGTTTCCGCCATCAATTCGCGGACCAATGGTATGCCCTGCACAATCCAGATCAGTCGGCCACGCCCATGCAAGTGGACTTTTCCATCGGCCGCGAGGACTTTCCTCCAAACCTGGAAAGCATTGCCCTGCAGCAGGTGCTGCTCTATTTTGCCGGCAAAAAAAACGGATGGGTGGAAATTCCCATCACCCTGACCTGCCAGCCGCTGGATGGGCAGATTGCTCTTGGCGGCGAGGCTGCCACTGTGGCAGGACTCATCAGCACACGCCAGGGCAATGCCGGCGCCTGGTCGCTTTTAATCGGGGAAAATCCTGCAGGCACATGGCATTTGACTTTGCCCAACACCCAGGTGGTGAAAAACTGGTTTTCCCAGGGACAAATCGAGGATCTTTTACTGGTGCTTGCGTTCAGCGGCCGTATCAGTCAGCAGGCAATATCATAAACGGGCGTGTTGTGCCGGCGCGGTTGTTCCAGGCCTGGCAGGCATTGTGCTCTGCCAGGAATGAGTCCCAATTGACGCACACGCGCACTCTGGTTCCGGGATCAAATATTCTCTGGTCCGGCGTGCTTCCTCCTTGCCTTGTAAACGCAGTGCACAAGGCCGCTTCGCTTTGCCTCGTCTATGCTGTTAGTTGTACAGCCGGTGATGTGAGGAAACCGGCCTTCCGCACTCCCCTACTAGTGTTATGTCCTTTTCGCCATTCATTTATCCCAAATGGCTATTTTCCCTTTGGCGGTTGTGCTTTCAGTTCCGTTTTGTTTCATGCGCACCCGATAATAGTATATGCCTTGACTGTGCGGCCTGACCTTCCAGACGAGCTTGCGGGCAAAGAGAGTATCCGTGTGTAAAACAGCGACACGGTCCCCTGCCGTATTATAAATATCAATGGTGGTGGTTTCAGCGTTTGTTTCATTCCAGGCAAAATAAACCTCATCCCTGGCTGGATGGGGATAGACCAAAACACCATGCCTTGCTTCTGTGCCGGGGGTGTTGACTCCGCCGGCAGCAACAGTAGGCGTGCTGCTTGGAACAGCCGTGGCCGTGGCAGCAACAAGAATCCATGCGCCTCCGGGCATATTGACACTGCTGGCATCGCTGGGAGGCTCATCCAACAGCGTGCTTGCACTTCCTCCTGATACAGGAACCATAAAAAGCCCGGCCGGGGCGTCGTTGTAACCCGAATGCCACATGGTGAATACCAGGGTCGTACTATCCGGTGAAAAAGCGGGATTTTGCGCGCTGTTTGTACCCGTTGGCGAATAGACCAATACCGCCCCATCGGCCCTGGTGGTCGCCCCCGGAGGCGGAGTGGGTGGGGTGGTTCCCGGGGCCGCAATCCGCCAAATTTCGGTTGCTGCATCAGGATCGCCTGATTCAAAGGCGATCCATTGACCGTCAGGCGACCAGGATACCGCGCCATCATACCCCGTGTCATTGTACGTGACCCGCGTGGGTGCGCCGCCGCCGGCTGGAATGGTGTAAATATTGGAGTATAACAAAGATCCGTAATCCGAAGAATAGACGATGTGCGAACCGTCCGGAGACCAGCTGGCATCCGTATCTTCATAAATGGAATTGGTCAGCTGCAAGGTATTGCCGCCATTGGAGTCCATGGTCCATAAATGCCAGGCCACATCCCCGGACCTCATGCTTTGATACACAATGCGGTCTCCGTTGGGCTGCCATACCGGTTGGCGGTCATTGCTGGATCCATCAGAAAGCCGGGAAAGACCGCTTCCATTCGTTCGCACCTTCCATAGTTGTGAAACTCCTGCTTGGTATGCTTCAAATACAATCCATTCTCCGTCCGGGGAAAAAGTGGGTTCCATCCATACAGAACTGGTGGAATGATAGGTCACCCTGGTCACTCCCGTCCCGTCAGGGCAGATCATCCAAATTTCATCCCCGCCCGGCAAATCCCCCCTATCCGAGGCAAAGGTAATATACTCCCCTGGTGGCAAGGCGGAAGCAACAGCGCCTATTGACAATAAAATGACGGTGAAAACATAGTGCTGACCATATTGGAATGCCTTGCCAAATCTCTTTTTCATGATGCAGGCTCTCGTCAATTAAAAATGGAAGTTGCCTTTATATTATCTTACGGAATCCGCCTCTTGCCAAAGCGAAACAGAATAGTCATCATTGACCATGAAATCCAGTTCTTTTTTTTCGTCCGGCATGACCGCTTTGTCATCCGGGAAAAAGGTGTCCAGCATTTGAATAGCCGCATTGCTTCCGGCCTCGCCGCAGAGGGCCAGTTCTAAATACACCGGAACCTGGGTCAGCTGGTTGAATTCCACGGTGTAATGCGAAACATGATAATACCTTGTTTCCCTGCGGTCTTGGTAGTTAGGCCGTTGATATACTTTCTCCAGGCTGTGAAACCGTCTCAGCAGGCGCCCCCGGACAATGGCGCGCGGGGACACTTTCCGTAAAATATCCCCTCGCATCCTCTCTTGGTACTGCAAATAATCCTCACGGTACCTGTGCATAATGCCCCGCACGGTTGTATCGCTCAAAGCGGAAATGATAGCCAGGGCCGCCAGCAGCAGAATCAGTGTTTTAAAAAAAGGCAATCCGGTCACTTTTTGAAAGTGGCTGAAAATAAAAGCGTGTGTCAAGGCATTGGGCACTTTGCCAGCTTTGATGTATTCGCCGGCCAGGGCAAACAACACCAGATACATCAACACCAACCCCAGCGTGCCGATGAATATCAATATCAGGGTGACCGGCAGGCTCAAATCCTGGACGTTTTGATAGTGGCTGGCGGCAAAAGGTTTATAAAAAGAGACGACCTCAAATGTCTCCGTAAACTTACCGGCAGCAGGCGGCGGCGTATAGTGTTCATACTCAATATATTTGCCCTGAAAGGGGTCATAGACCTTGGCGAGATATTCGTTCTCCCGGCAGCCGGTCAATCCGCCGACATGATAATTTTTAACCTCCAGAATCAACAGGGGTCTTTGGGCGACGGCAAGATACATTACGGCAGCCATGATATAAAAAAGAAAAAAGGTTAAAACCAGTTCAAAACGCCGGGCTTTGAAACCCCAGGACAAGGCGGCCAACATATCGACTTCCGCCAAGCGGGTGAAAAAGCGCAGAGTGTAATAGGCTCCTGCTGCTAAAATAATCAAAACAGCCAATGGCCATAAAAATTTCATTCTTTATCCCCAGAATTGGTGACGTTGTTCAAACAGCCCGTTTCCGTAATTAAAGATTACGTAGATTCACAGGTGTCCAAATTAGAATTTGGAAAGACGCGATAACTATTAATATATGGGCGCCAGCAGGCACCCAGACTGGATAGATTATTCGGAAGAAAAAGGACGCCTCCGGCAGTATTCGCGTAATTTGCGACAGCAATGGCTTAGATTCAATTTCCCCGGTCTAAAGACCGGGGAATTCGCGGTCACATATTAAATAACAGATTACGCGGATTTTATACAATAGTGGGAGGCATCCCTCCGGTTCTACCAATATACCCTAATTCCCAGTGAACCGTACAGGCCATTTGCATCGAAAAACAGATTTCCCCAGGGGGAGGCTTGTTGGGTTGACAGGGTCATCTGCGCCACACGGTAGCCGCCTTCCAGGCCAAGTGCCAGGTTCCGCCATATAAAATAATCATATCCGATCGAGGGCCGAAACGCGAACGTGGTCCCCGAATAGGGCACTTTATTCTCCGCGCCACCGGTGGTAAAGGTAATGGAACCCTTGTCAATCCGGTATAAAGAAATCCCGGCTCCAGCAGAAAAACGCAGCTTTGCCCCCAGGGGGTAGGAAAACCTGGCTTCCACCCCTGTTTCCATGCCGCCAAGACTGACCGATATTTTATCCCCGTTTGCGTATCCAAATTCCCCGGTAATGATTTCCAGGCCGCCGATCACTCCCAGCTGAAAATAGTTGGTCAAGCCCCAGCGCAAGGCATAGTGCAGCGCCAGGGCATTGGCTATCTTGCGCGAAGCGTCGTTAAGGCTGCCATACTCCTGAATCCGGTTGTTCAGTTCATCAACCGCCAGGGATGCCATTCCTAAATTTCCATATACGCCGATACGTCCCTTAATGTCGTTGTCTTGAATTTCCGCCCGGCAGGGGAGTGTGCAGATGATGATGAAGCCTAGAGAGAACACAATCCGTTTCATGGTTATTCCTTGGCTAAAAATCGATTTCGATCATTGTACAGGCCCAGAGCAGTTGCGGAAGTGCTTGCGGTTGCTCCGCCAACCGGTACAAATGGGGCTGGACTTCAAGCGTGAGCGTGATGTTGGCCGCCTCTGCAGGCGGATGCAAATTAAATTGTACAATGGCCGCCCCCAAACCCAGGGTGGCTCCGACCAGGGCGCCGATCCCTGCACCGGTGCTGCCTTGGTAAAAATTTTCCACTTCGCCGCCGCCCGGAATGCTCAGGGCCCAGACAAACATGGCGAAAAACACTCCGCCTACTGCCCCCATTCCTGCGCCTGCGGCCGTATAGCCATAAACATATG
>JAFGIQ010000020.1 GCA_016929575.1 candidate division FCPU426 bacterium | reverse complement strand
CATTGAAACCATCACGGTTTCGCCCTGGCGCATGTTGTTTGGTTTGTTTTCAGCCTCTTCCTATTATCATCCCGGCCGGCACGCCCTTGGTTTCCACCGCAATTTCCTTTCTTCCAGCCAGCACCGGCGGCTTTGTGTGCTGGCGCATGAGATGGCCCATTTACTCAAGGCGGAAAAGGCCAAGGAAGCCCCGCCCTGGTGGTGGAAAGTGCCGGTTTTGGCCGCAGTCATCGAAGAGGCCGAAGTGCTGGTGACCGAGATGACCACCCGGATCTCGGTGTATACCTCCCGTTTGGAAAAGCGCCTGCAGCAAAAGCAGGTCTTGGCCGAATACCTTCCCGGTTATAGGCGGCAGCAGCCGCAGTTGCGGGAAAGACTGGGACGCTTTTTTGGATCTGTCAGCGGTTGGCTGATCATCGGCAATATTGCGGTTTTCATTGTGGTGCTCGTTTTGGCGCCCAGCCCTGCCCTGCAAAAATTGGTTTCCGACCTGCCCGCGGTTTTCAACAACATGAATCTCTGGAATGCGGTGACAATGGTTTTGGAAGCCATGCAGGTGGGTATTATGCAAAATCCGGCTTTGCAAAGCTTGGCGATCAATGCCGGGTCCGTTTTTACCGGTTTCCATCCCTGGCAATTGCTTAGCTATTTGTTCATACACATTACTCCCATACACCTGTTTCTTACCTCTATTATGTTGTGGACAGTGGGCCGCCCGGTGGAAGAGAAAATGGGCTCCAAGCTTTTCATGGTTTTTTATCTGTTCAGCGGCGTGGGCGCTGGTGTTTTTGGCCTCCTGGGCGCATTACTCACTGGCGCTCCAACCCTGGTGCTGGGCGCTTCTGGCGCGATTTTTGGCCTTTTAACCGCCTATGTCATTTTCTTCAGCGAACGCACGGTTGAATTCCTGCTGTTTTATATTGTTCCCATCCGCATCAAAGCCAAATATCTGGCCTGGCTGTTTGCCGGCATCGAGGTTTTTTTCATGGCAACAGGCATCATGGGCAATATTTCCCATTGGGCGCATCTCGGCGGCCTGCTCTTTGGTTATTTGTTTTTCGTCTGGGGCTTGCTGGAACTCAGCGCCTGGTTCTACAAGCGCAAAGGGGACACGCTGGGCAAGAAACCGGCATCCCGGCAGCAGGCGCAAACCTCCTGGTTAAAGGGACCATTCCATGGCCGCGGTTTCAAGGCAGGGAAACGCACGCCCGCTGATCAAGAGCATGCACCCCGTCAGCCGCAGCAACAGCAGGTTTTTATACCCGGAGTGCCTGCGCGGCCAGATTCCGGTATTGACCTGATAAAAACAGAGAAACAGCTCCGCGTCCTGGCGGCAGATCCTGACAGCGGTTTGACAAAAGAGCAGATACCGGATATTCTGGCCAGAATTGCCGGCGGGGTCTTGATGGTCCGCGGCGAGGATATTGACGTGATCAAGGTCAATGAAAACGGCGAGGAAGCGGTGCTTGGACCGCTGGACATCAATCTGGTCCATCAGCTTGGCCTTTTGCACCGGACAGCGGATGTTTTCATTATTACGCCGGAAGGCACGCTGTTGGTGATGGAGCGGGCCCATTTCATGGAGGAACAACCCCTGCACTTGACCATTGCCGGCGGCCACGGCCTGGGTAGTATGACCTACCAGCAAATTGCCGAACATGAGGTCACAGAGGAAGCCTTTTTGCCCGGTCACAGGGAATTGCAGGGCAAAATGGAAATGATCGGCCAGGCAGGGGATTTTTCCTGGCTGCCCAACCTTGCCGCCAACCGGGAACGCAATTCGGTTTTCATCTACCGGGCCACAGCCGCGGAAACGCGGCGCATCAGGGAAAAGGCGCGCTTTTTGGAAAAAAAGAAACGCAGCCTGAGCCAACTGGAGTATAAAAACTGGCTCAGCCAGGAAAGGCAAAAAAAGAGCGGACTGGGGGAGGTTTACGGCATTTATGAATTCTCCCTCTATCAGCTGGCTGCCATTGCCTCCGGCCGCAGGGAAATGCTCGCCGAACGCTTTGCCGGCAGGGAGAAAGCGGTCAAAAGGATCCAGCTGACAGAAGACGTGCTCAAACCCCTGCTGCAAAACGAGCAGGTGCTGCGCCTGATCAACCAGGCGGCGGCGGAAAGCATGGGAGGATGGATGCGCGTGCTGGCGCGCTGGCGCCTGCGGCTGCAGGCCGGACGTTTCGCCAAACAGGAAAAACCATCCCGGCCGGCGGGCCGGATCAAGCCTTGGCAGGAAAAAGGGATAAGAGACGTGAAAAGACCAGGCCCCCAGCCAAGCCAGACCAAGCCGGATAAAGAGCAACGGTTTGACCTGGTGCCAAACCTGCTGGCTTTTATGGGCTGGGGAATCATCCTGCTTTCTGGGCTGCTGCCTGCCCTGGCAGGCAATGCCCATTGGTTTGCCTATTTGTGGTCAGGGCTTTTTGGCACAGGCACGCTTTTATTCGGGGTCCGCAGTTTTTCGGCTTTGGCCGGCCTGGTCCTGGCCAAGGGCGCGCGCGCATTACTGGGGGATGAATATTTCAGGGACAACAGAAAAGTTCAATGGCGCATCAGCGCGCGTTTTGACCGGCCGGTTGATTTCTCCAGCTTGGGCGGGATTGACCGGCGGCTGGCCAAAACTGAAAGAGACAAAGTCTATATCGCGTCCTGGCTGGTTCGGGACATCCATTGGCGCGCGGCTTCTCAACCGGGCAAGCGGACCTTGCTGGCCGCCTTGCAGGCGCTCAATATTTTCCTGCGCAGCCTGCTCCTGCCGCACGTGCTGGCCCAGGAACAGCTGCGGGTGCGGGGAAAAACCGATCCGGCTATTTATCTCAATCCGATTCTGCCGCTGGCGTATTACCTTTCCGAATTGGCCAATCCCATCCGCTACTTTTTATTTTTGCGGAAAATGGCCCGCACCCGGGTGTTTGCCGACTTCAACCAGCAATCCGCCAACAGGCCGCTTTTGCCGGGCATGGAGAAGCTGACGGCTGCGTTGAGACAAACAGGCCTGCCGGCCTTCATCGCCACTTCCAACCACGAGGAGCATGTGCGCCAGGACCTTGCGCGCCGCCAGCTTCCGCCTTTCAGCGGGGTTTTTGGAGCAAAGTATTCCAAACAGGATATCATCAGGCGCGCGCACGCCGCGGATGAAAACCCCGGCGTGGTGGTTATGTTCGGCGACGGCGCCGAAGACATGGAAACCGCCCGCGGCATACCCAACACGGTGGCTGTCGGCTGCACGCAAGACGCCAAAAAATCACCTCTGGACATGCGGGGCGCTCAGCACCTCATTCATGATTACCGGGATTTCAGCTGGGACGCCGGGACCAGGACCCTGCGCTTCCGCGACGCCAAAACCCGCAAATGGATTGTTGTTGAAAATGTCAAAGCCGTGGTGTTTGACTTTGACGGCACTGTCATCGACAATCACGCGCTTTTGCAGGAAACCAATGTCAGGCTTTTAGCCGCCTTGCTGGGTTTGCAGCCTGATGATCCGGGTGTTGGTTTTTGCCGTGCTTTGGGCGAAGATTTTTTTGCAGAAGTCAACGGCATGCCTTTCAGCGAGGCGGCGGCTTTTCTCTATTACATATTTTCCCAGTTTGATTACCGGACCAGGAAATCCCCGGACCTGCCGCTGGCAGCACGCTTTCAATTCTCCTGGCCGGACCGCCTGCCGCTGGCGGAGGTGAAGGCGCTGGATTGCGAAGACATCACGGCGGAAATACAGCAGGGGAGAAGCCTCCTGGCCGCAGGACAAAAGGCGGTGATAGACGTGGGCCTGCGGAGGCTGGAAGTTGATTTGTTGCAGGAAATGGCGGACGATGAATTTTTAGTGCGGCTGGACGACAAGAGGCAAACCGTGTATCAATTGCTTTCGCGCACCTTCATCATGGAGCATCTGCACACGGCCTATCACGTCCACTCGCCGCAGGAATATCTGCTGGGCGGCCCTGTGAACAGGCGCTACTGCCAAGTGCTGGGGGAAGTCATGACTGCCGGCAGCAAGGTAAAGGCGCTTGGCAAGGCGGTATATCTTGGCGCGTTTGCAGATGTGTCTTCCGCGCTTATGGCCACCCGGGCCGGCACCATGCTTTTTGTGGATCTTGCCCCATTTCTGCCGGTGGCCCCGCCCTTGCCCCGTGCTGAGCAGCAACGATACATTCAAAAATACCTGGCCAGCAAGATGGCGGAAGGATACGCTGCGGCGCTCAAACCCGAAGTGATGGACGCCATGGGCATATGGCCTTTTTTACGGGCGGAATTGGCGGTTTTGGGCGCAACCCATATCAGCGAGCCTGTGCAGCACGCGGACGATGCGCGGGTGTATACGCTGACGTTCAACTGGGAAGGCCAAACCAGGACATTGATTTATGTCAGCCAAACCAATGCCAATGAGGTGGATGCGTATGCCGGGCAATTGGAGCGCCTGGGCCAGGCGGATTGCCTGATCATCAAAGGCGGACAATACCTGCACCTGGGCAAAGATCCTTCCCGTCCGCTGGGATTAAAACAGGCAGCCAAGGCTTCAGGCGCTATTGCCATGCGCCACCTGGCTGAAGGCGGCTATGTGCTGGTGGATCATGCCAGGGCGCTGCCGGAAGAAGACATCCGCCGCGGGCAGCTGCAGGACATTCATCCCGGCAACGCCCGGCTGGGTGCGTTGGAAAAACAGGGTGCCCGCTTCGGTTATCAAGACATAAGCGGCGAGCAGCATAAGGGTGCTTATTTGTTGCGTAAAATCAAGAAAGCGGATGACGGCACCACGACGGCAGACATGCCAAAACGCCTGCAGCAGGAAAAAAGCCTGCAGCCTGAAAGAGGCACGCGTTTTAATTTCCCGTTGCTGAGGCTGCCGGTCCGCTTTTTCCAGCTGTGGCAGGTCCCGCGCGCCATCCTGATCTTTGTCCTGTTCAGCGGCTTCATGCTGCTCCAGGCCCTGCGCCTGCTGCTGCGGGCAGGGCGCAAAACAGCGGCTGCTGATCCGGCAGAACAGCAGGAGGCGCTGAGGATTTTAAAGCGACGGTATTTCCCGCGTGATGACCTGGAGGCGCGGGAATTCAATCCGGATATCATCAACACGGAGGCGTTGGGTGGCCGTGTGCGTTTGTCGGAGGTGATGTACGGCCGCTTTATATCTCCAGCCCAGGAGGATTGGATTCAGGATCAGCTGATATTGGATCTTTATCGCCCGCTGCTGGAAGCCCTGCCTGCGCCGCATGATGCCTCTTTTATCCTGCGTTTGCGGCACCTGCTGGCGCGGCTGCTGGCGGCAAATATTCTGCGCTACCGCAGCGCGCAATTTTACAGGCAGACCCTGGCCGCGCGCATCCGGGAAATGTTGGGGGAGGGTTTCTGGCGCTTAAGCCGGCTGCAGCCGCTCTTTGGTCAACGGTTGCTGAGCCGCTGGTCGCTGCACCTGCAGCCTGAGGCGCACAAAGCAAGAATTGAAAAGCATATTGAGAATCTGGCGCCGGAAACGGCCAGGGCCTCCGGGCTCAGGCAGGAACTGGCGGATGCCGGCACCAGCCTGGGCAGGACGTATAAAACCATGACCGGGCGTTTCACCGCGAAAAATTGCACGGCTTTTCTCCGCGAGGTGCAGGCCTATCTTGCCCGCGCGCGCAGTACTGAGCAGCAGGGTATTGAGATGAGGTATTGGTCGGAATTCCTGAAGGCCTCCAACCTGCTGCCCTGGGAGATAGCGGCCTTCCCGGAGAGCGGATCGCCGCGCGGAGACGGCGATCGTACTCAACATCTTGCGCTGCCGGCGGAATGGCTGCGGGTTGACCGCGACCTCCGCTGGCTGAGGCGCTGTCTGGATCCATTGTTCTATGTCCTGCGAGAGGATCTGCTGGAAAAAATAAGATTCCAGCGCCGGCAAAGAACACCCCGGGTCGCGGCGTAAACGGGATCAAAATGATCTTGGGATCACGACTGCCTGGAAACGTCTTTTTATCAATGTGGAAGCAGAAAAAAAAGTCCGCGGCTGATATCATTTCACGGGAGTATTGCATTCCTGGCGTTTGTGCACGTGTTGCTGCACCACATTGGTAAAAAGACGTTTCCGGCAGTACCAATGCAATTTGAAAAGTAATGCTTGGTTGTGTATAAAAAAATGTGCGAAAAATGCCTTGCCAGCCATGATGTCTCTTTTTATAATAAAGCCATCAGTGAGAGGGGTCATCATGGGTGTGAATGGCAGAAAGTACAAGATTTTAATTGTGGAAGACGAACCTGAAATAATGGAACTGATTGAGCTGACCCTTGCTTCGGATGAATATGAACTGCTGCAGGCCATTGACGGGGAACAAGGCCTGACCCTGGGAACAACCACCAATCCGGATTTGATTCTGCTGGATATCATGCTTCCAAAAATTGACGGCTATGAAATCTGCAGGCGCTTGAAAGGTGACAAGAAAACATCCGGCATTCCCGTGGTGATGCTGACTGCATTTGGGCAAAAAAGGGAAATAGAGGAAGGCTTTAAAGTCAAGGCCGATGATTATATTGTAAAACCTTTTGAACCTGCGAAACTTCGGCAGCGTATCAAGAAGTATTTCACCGCCTAACCGCGCGCAAAACAATCATTGAAAATGAGCAGGGTATGCATATCATAGCCGGACAATACAAAGGGCGGAAAATCAAGACGGTGGCGGGACTGGCCAGCCGCCCGACGTTGGGCCGGGTGCGGGAGTCTTTGTTTGATATTCTCAGGCCGCGCCTGGGGGAGGCTGTTTTTGCGGATCTGTATGCAGGCACCGGCAGCATTGGTTTGGAAGCATTGAGCCAGGGGGCGCAGCATGTGACTTTTATTGAGTCGGACCGCACAGTGGGGAAAATCCTCGGCGATAATGTCGGGATCTTGGATCCTGAAGGCAAGAGGACGCGGATTATTACAGCGGGGGCCGTACCGGCGGTAATGAATCTATCGCGAGAAGTCCGGCGCTTTGACATCGTTTTTATGGATCCGCCTTACAACAGTGCGGCCATTGCTGACTGGACAGAAGATACGCAGCTGAGGGAAATGATGGCGCCCGATGGTTTGTTGATCCTGCAGCATGAAAAAAAACGCAAAGTGCCCTCCCCATGGGCCGGATGCCGTTGGTTGCGGGATCGCTCCTATGGGAAGACCACCTTGAGTTTTTATACGATGGGGGAGTGAGCAGATGTCCAGCAGATGTTTGACAGGAAAAAAATCCGGACCGCAGCTGGTTTGGCTGCTGCTCATTGCCTTTACTTTCGGTTTTTTTCTTCATCCCTTGATATGCTCTGCCAGACCGGCTGGACAAAAAGCGACCATTCTGGAAAGACTGGAGCAGGACCTTAAAAAAGGGTTGGAATACAAGCGTATTCTGGTGCTGGAAAAGCTGGCGCAAATGGGTACTCCTGAGGCGCGGGGCTTAATCATCCATACCATGCTGCATGACCGTTCCAAACCAGTCCGGCGCGCGGCCCAGCGCATGTTAGAGGGCGTGGATGATCCGCGGATTGCCAGGGCCATTGTTGCCGGTTTGCATGACCGGCACCGCAAAGTGCGGCTGGCGGCAGTGGATGTCGCGGGCTTGCTGCAGGATCCGGGCATGGCGCAGCAATTGCTGGAAGCAGCCCGCCTTTTTGCGCAGGACCAGGAATGGGTGCTCCTGGTTTTGGAATCCCTGCGTGAGATGGTGTACCGTTTGGAACCTCCCGCCGGTTTTGAAACCGGCATTCACCCCTTTTTACAAAAACGCAAAAGGAAAATACGCATCACGGCCGTGATTATCCTGGCCATACTTGGCCGCCCGGCCAGCCTGCCGCAGCTGATGGACCTCTGGCCCAAGGCGGACCGCAAGCTGAAGATACATTTGGCGGATGCATTTGCCAATATCGGGCGCATTGAACCCGTGGAACTGCTGGTGCGGGCCCTGGAGGAGAAGGATATATCCGTCTTGCTGCATTCCCTCTATGCCCTGGCGCAGATTCAATCTTATTCCACGGTGCCTAAAATACAGCAATTGCTGAAGCGCAATGCCAATCCCCGCATCCGCATGGCCTGCCTCTACGCCCTGACCGAGATGCCTGATCCTGACAGCGTGCCGGTCATCATGGAGATATTTGAGACCCAGGATCCCACGACCCTGCATTGGGCCGCCTACGCTTTGGGACAATTGCATGCCGCGTCAGCCGCGCCGGCGCTGCTTGATAAACTGCATCATGCCAACAGCCTGGTGCGCGCCTCGGCTGCCACGGCGCTCGGCGAATTGGGCTGCAAAGAAGCGGCGGCAGCGCTTTTGGAGCGGATTGCGGATGAAAAAGAAAAGCGCGAAGTGCAGGCCGCAGCGGCCAAAGCGCTCGTCAAAATCAGGCATCCGCAGGCAGCACAGGTTATTGAGAAGGAATTGGAACGCCCGGATTTGGACCTGGAAACGAGGTTGCTTTATGCCTATACATTAGGCACCCTGCCTGAGACAGCTGCACAGGAGAGAATAGCAGAACAACTCCAGGCTGCGGATTTCAGTCTGGCGCTTTCGGCGGCACTGATGCTGGCTGCGCGCGGCGACAGCCGCGGACGGCCTTTGTTGCTCACGGCCCTGGAGCACGGATATCCCCTGGTCCGGCGCTATGCGGTGTTGGGTTTGGAAAATATTCAGGACGAGGAAGCCAACCGCGCTTTGGCTGACACGGCCAATGACGACCGGGACCCCCTGGTCAGGATCCTGTGCGCCGCCAGCCTGGTCCGGGCGGGATTTGATGATTTTCGCGTTATTTTATGGAATGCTCTGGAAACCAAAAAAGAAGATGAGCGTTCTGAAGCCATCATTGCTTTGGGACGCACAGCGGATGCCGTAACCATCCGGCAATTGAAATGGTATCTGCGCCGCGAGCCGTCCATACCCGTCCGGCAAACCATTCAGCGGGTTTTACGGGAGCAAAGCCGTCCTGATAAAAGGGATTGACACAGAATAGGTCAATATTGTATAGTTTCGAAATCTGTTTTGTTTTTAAGCGTTTTATTCCTGCATCCGTGCGAAGGGTTATCCTGCGGCCAGGGCCGCAATAGCCGGTGCGGGAAGAATAAAGGAGGACATGACAATGCGTGTTAGGCAATGGTTGACCGCCCTTACGGTGGTATTGGTCATCGCCAGCCTTTGGGCTGTATATCCGCCTTTTGACATCAAGGATTCCACCGGCGCGCTGGTAAAGAAGGGAAAAATAAATCTGGGCCTGGATTTGCAGGGCGGCATGTATTTGAAACTGGAAGTGGATGCGGCCGAATTGCCCAAGGAGGTCGAATTGGGCGAGGCCCGCGAGCGTGCCATTGAGATATTGCGCAACCGCGTGGATGCCTTGGGTGTTTCAGAGCCCCTCATCACGCGGGAAGGCTTAAGCTGGATTGTGGTCCAATTGCCCGGAATCAAAGACCCGGAGCGCGCGGTCAAGATCATCGGCCAGACCGCGCTTTTGGAATTTAAATTGGTGGATGAAAGCCGCAATATTGCGGACATGCTGGATGCGGACGGCAATACGGATGCAGCCAAAGTCCCGCCTGAAGTGCAGATACTCCCGGGCCGGGAGGGCGAGCCTTTTGTTTTAAACGCCCAGCGCCTTTTAACCGGCAGCAGCCTGGTGGATGCCAAAGTGCAGATGGACGGATATGGCCGCCCCATCGTGGCCTTCAAACTCGACAGCGAGGGCGGGAAAAAATTCGGGGGCATCACGGGCAGCAACATCAACCGCAGGCTGGCGATCATTCTGGATAACCGCGTGTATTCCGCGCCGGTGATCAAATCCCGGATCGGCGGCGGGAGCGGCATCATTGAAGGAAATTTTCAGTTGCAGGAAGCCAAGGACCTGGCCCTGGTGCTCCAGGCCGGCGCCCTGCCGGCACCGGTCAAAATCATCAACAAGTATGTGGTCGGCCCCACCCTGGGCCGGGACTCCATTGAGAAGGGCACACTCTCGTGGATGGTGGGCATCATCATGGTGGTATTGTTTATGATTGTTTACTACCGCACGTCGGGCATGATCGCGGATATCGCCATGGTCCTCAATTTTCTTTTTCTGATGGCCCTGCTCACGGCCCTTCAGGCCACGCTGACCATGCCGGGCATTGCGGCCATCATCCTCACCATGGGCATGTCCGTGGACGCCAATGTCCTGATCTTTGAACGCGTGCGCGAGGAGCTGAAAACCGGCAAGACCGTGCGCGCTGCCATTGACGCCGGTTATGCCAAGGCGCTGTGGACCATCATTGATTCCAATGTCACCACCATCATCACCGCGTTTGTGCTTTACCAATTCGGGACCGGGCAGATAAAAGGATTCGGCGTCACGCTGTTGTGCGGCATCAGCATTTCCATGTTTACGGCCCTGGTGGTGACCAAATTGATGTTTGACGCGCGCAAGCATTACAATAAATTGTCCATCTAGCAACAGGGCAATGACAAAAGGAGTTTGACAAGATGCTGCAGCTTATACACGGAACACACTTTGATTTCATGAAGATCAGGCGCCTGGCGCTCGGGCTGTCCGGATTGATGGTGGCCGTAGGTATTTTTGCCATGGTGCAGATTGTCAGGGGCCAGGCCAATATGGGGGTTGATTTTTCCGGCGGAACCAGCATGGAAGTCGAATTCGCCAAAGAGGTGGGGGCCGAAAAGCTGCGCGACGCCTTGAACCAGCCCGAATTTCAAAACGTCAGCCAGCAATTCATCCGCGAACCCGGGCGCTACAAGTATATGCTGCGCGTTTTTGCCCCCAAGCTTCCGACTGAAAGCGTCAGCACCAGGGTCTTGGAAGTGCTCAAGGAAAAAATTGCGGGCAATGAAGTGGAGCTTTTATCCTCCGAGGACGTGGGCCCGACCGTCTCGGCGCATTTGCGCCAGCAGGCTCTGTATGCGATATTTTGGTCGGTGGTGGCCATCCTTTTATATATTTGGTGGCGCTTTGACTTCCGCTTTGCCGTGGCCGCCACCATTGCCACTTTTCACGATGTCATCGTCGTGCTGGGCATATTTTGGTTTATGCAATATGAGGTCAGCTGGATTTTAATCACGGCCTTGCTGACCCTGGCCGGTTATTCGCTCAATGACACCATCGTGGTGTTTGACCGCATCCGGGAAAACATGCGGCACCGCCGCAAGGATGCTTTCATACAGATTGCCAACGACAGTATCAATGAGACGCTTTCGCGGACCATCATCACCGGCGGCACGACCCTGCTGGTGGTGATCGCGCTTTTATTTTTAGGCGGGGAAGTGATACATGCTTTTTCCCTGGCGATGTTTTTAGGAATTATCATTGGCACCTACTCTTCCATTTTTGTGGCCAGTGCCATTATGTCCGAATGGCACCTGCGGGATCCGCTGCCGAGATAAATTCCGGCTGCCCAACCCGTACTTTTGGGTTCCAAGGTGGTATTTGGGACACCGGCCAAGGGAATACTCGTGCCCCGGGGAAATCAGGCGCGGGCGTTCTTTATATCTGCGTAATCTCTGATAAAATCTGCGTAATCGGTTTTTTGTCATTTTTCTTCAAATAAAAGATCCCTGTTGCGATATAATTCAATTACTGAATATGTCCGATAAAAGGCGGTGTTTGGCCGTGCGTCGACACATAAGCATATTTTTCATTCTGGCCGGATTATCTGCCGGCTGCCGCGCTCCTGCCATGCCCTTGCGCAATGTGGATTATAAGGATCCGGCCCAGGTGGTTAAGTCTTATTATGATTACCGGCGCTTGGAGCAGGCGGGCGTGGAGACGCTTAAAGTGCAATCGCGCTATTTCACCCGGACCGTCTCGCTGTCCTATTACCTATACACCATTGCCCAGGCCTTTGAGAGTTTTGGCCGGGAAAACGACGCCAAAAAACTGTATTTGCGGCTGCTGCTGAATTATCCCTCGCTGCATGAGGGCGGACAGCTGGGGGTCATGACTGAAAACCGTCTGCGCTGGCTGTTGGGTGATAAAAGCTGGGTCGTGGCCTCGTTGGATGAATTGATACTGCGTTTGGAGCGCGCCCTGCAAAAACACGATGTTAAAACCCTGGGCAGGCTTATTTCCCGGGATTTTGGATTTGGACGCGACTACCGCGAACGGTATGCTGTCAAACACAGTGAAGGGTTGAAAATGCTCGAAGCAGAGCTCGGCGGTTTACAGCACCCCACCGTTGAGATTGTTTCCAAAACCGCAGATGAGCAGGTGATATTAAAAACCACGGGTTGGGAGCACGGGCAAAAAAACTGGTACTTCGGCCTGCATAAAAACCACCGTTTGCAGGGATGGGAATGGGACCTGGCCTACTGGGAAAGCGCGTTGCCTGATCAAGAACCCTGACGAGCATACTGCCGGAGGCGTCCTTTTTCTTCCGAATAATCTATCCGGTCAGGGCTGCCGGAGGCGTCCTTGTTCTTCCGATAATCTATCCGGTCAGGGCTGCCGGAGGCGTCCTT
>JAFGIQ010000242.1 GCA_016929575.1 candidate division FCPU426 bacterium | reverse complement strand
GGCAGCCAAGAAGGCGGCTGAGATTGCGGCCAAAGCCGCAGCCAGGCCGGAGGAGGCAAAAGCAGCTGCGCCCAAACGCGTCCGCCCTGCTGCCAGGGAGCCAAAACCTGTCGGCAGCCTGGAAGCCAAGAAACAGAATTTGCTGAGGCTCAAAATGGTGGTGGAGACCTCCGAGGGCCCGGCCGAGGTGATCGTGATCACCAATGGCGGGGACGACCGGATCGCCGAGCAACAGTTTAAGGAAAAGATCAAAGACCTGTTCAGGCAGGACGGCAAAACCACGGTCATGGCGCATCCTGAAGAGGTGCGGCGCGGCCAGTTCCTGGGCCTGCTGGATGCGGTCCGCGAGTGGCAGAGAAAGAATGGGGCGCTGGATCCGGACAATGTGTCCGTGGGCATCATGATGCCGGGCAAAGGCACGCGCATGAGCCCGTTTACCCAGCGCGCATTCGGCATCAAGCCGTTTTTGCCCATGCTGGTCAGAAACAATGAAAACAAAGACTGGCTCGCAGGGGCGGAAGCATCACTGTATACCTGGACCCTGGCAGCGCATGAGCTCAAGCGCATGGGATTCCGGGGCATGGCCTGGAAATGGGGCGATGAGCCGCAGATTTCCGCCCAGCGCATGGCGCAAATGGATCTGGATTTGAGCGAAGCGGATGCCGTGCGTTTCGGCTCAAAGGTGTTGGTCACCGAGGATCTGGCGCAGAACAAAGAATGGCTCTATATGGATCCTGAGACCGGCGAGTTTAAGCAAGTGCGGCGCCGCGACCGCAAGGCGCTGCTGGAGCGGCTGGGCATTGAGGACACGGCCGGCGCCAAGGCGTATGTGCACATTGGCAGTCCGGCTTTCTCCTATGTTTTCCTGGAGGCGGCGGAAGAGGCGTTCGGTGATTTGATTGAAGGCTGGATTGACGTGGATGGCTATGTCTTTGAAGCGCTCACCCAGGATAAAGCAACGTGGGACGCGGAGGCCGCCAAGGACAAAGGCCTGCAGGAACTGCTCCTGAATTTCCCGGATTTCTACGAACGCGTGCAGCGCATGAAAAAAATCATCAATGCCAAGCGTGGACGCGCCGAAGACGCCCCGTTAAATATCCAGGTGATTGATTATGGCGAAGACCTGTATTGGGGGGACATCGGCCAGCTGGCCAAAGTGCGCCAGACCTTGTGGGCGGTAAATGACAGGGAGAGTGACGCCGGCGTATTTGCCCGCCAGCTGGCTGCCATTGACAAGGTCAAGCCTGACAAATGGGGCAATATTGTGGTCGGCGATTCCCTCGTGCCGCAGGACGGCTCAGTGCGCAACAGCGTGATCATTGACACCATGATCCACGGCCGGGCGGATATTGACGGCGCGGTCATGGTAAAAAGCGAAGTGGGCGATGTGCAGGCGGAGCAGGGGGCCGTGGTATTTGGCGCCACAGTGCAGACGCTCACCATGGGCAAAAACAGCTATGCGCATATGTCCGTGGGCGAGACTGTGGTTGTGCCCGAAGAATTCGCGCACACCTCCATGCCCAAAAATCCACAGGATATGGGCCAGGGCATGGAAAGCTGGCAGGCGGACATGCGGGTGGATGTGGGCAAGGGGGATAATTACAATAAGCCGCAATGGAACAATCCGGATTCATTTGCCAACAAGTTTGCGCAGATGCGGCAGCGGGACAAGATGCCCGCTGACATCGAGGCGGCCATTGAAGAGAAGTTCCGCGCACCCCTGGTTGCGGCCATTCGCGGGACAGCATCCGAACCTGCCGATGTGCTGGCAGGAAAAGACCGGCTTTTCGAAACTCTGTGGCAAGGGGACCGGGCTGCCAAGGAACAGGCCGTGGAAGAGCTGGCGAAATTGATCACGCCTTTAACCAGCCTGGATGATTTGAAAGCCACCATTGAGGGCGTGAAAGCGCGCATCCAGCAACTGCGCTATGCGGCCAACAACCGGCAGGAAGAGGGCATGACCAATGTGGAGGCTGACCGCGCCTTGACCAGTGTCCTGTCCAGCGTGCTGGCTGCCGCCTGGATGGCTGATGAAAAACGGCCCAGCGTGTCTCAAAAATTCCTGCCCTATCTCAACCAATTGTTTGCTGAAGAAGACGCTGACCTCGCCTTGATCAGGGGACTGGCTGAAAAGCGCATGGTGGATTCCAAAAAACGCATGAAACAGCTTGCCCGCGAGCAGGAAGCCAATGACAGCGTACAGGCCGCCAATACTGAAAAGATGGATCAAGCCATCAAAGTGGCGCGCGAGGCAGTGCAGTTGGCCGGCGGCATAACCCTGGCAGAAGCCCAGGAAGTCCTGCTGACAGTGGGCCGGGGTTGCAACTTGCATGAAGTGAGACTCATCGCCTTTAAAAACCTGCTGAAACTGGCTCAAAAACATCGGCAGCAGTTCCAACCTTATATACAAGACGCTTTGGAGGCCCTGGACCAGGTCATTAAGGCCTATCGGGCAAATCCCTTGGCGGCCATGCAATATGAAACCGTGATTTCCACGGAAAAACACGTGGCTCCTTTCGAGCAGATCAAGGCGGAGCTGGCCGCTTTGCAGGGCCAGACCGCCGTGCAGCCGGCCCAAGCGCCGGCCACGTCCGCGCTGCTGGAAAAAGCCAGGGACATAGCCCAACACAATGGCATGATGCCCTATGTTTCCCTCACGCCGTCCGAGCATCAGGACATGCTGCTGCGCCGGCTGAATATGACTCCGGAACAATTTGCCCTCCTGGCCGAAAAGGAGAGAAAACGGGTAAGGGCACGGGCGGCAAAGGACACGCTGGATACATTGAAGAAACAAGGCTTGAAAAAATTAATCCATTTGTCGGAAATCGATGTCCTTCGCATGGATCATGACATGTTCCGCTATGTGATGAAAATGGCGGAATCCAAAGTGAAGCTGGCGCGCATCCCCAAACCCGGGGATGGCGGAACCATCCGCTTTGGCGTGGCCACTGCCATGTGGAATGAAATCAACCGCATCCAGCCCAACCTTGAGTATCCGGGCGGGAACCGTAATGGCGAAAGATTTGTGGACACCAAAGTGGAACAGCTTGATGATTTGGTGGCCTGGAACCAGAACGTGGACTGGACTTATTATTTCCTGGATGACGGCAAGGATCCCTACAAGGACACTGAAATTATGGAGCAGGAAACGCCCCTGGAGGGCATCGAAGCGGCAATCCTCGGCGCCGGGAAAGGGAATGTGGTCATCACCGTGAAAGCCGGCTGCACGCCTGAGGAAATAGAGGAAATCAGGATTGCGGCAGCCATCGGCATAGAACGCAGGGCTGCGGCCGTGCCTCGGGAAATAGAGCAAGCCAATGAACAGGCCAAAAAAGCCGTACAGGCCAAAAAGGACGAAATTAAAGCACACACAATAAAGTATAAGCTGACAGTGCTTTTTACGGGTATTGCTGGCATTTCCGCCGTTTTGGTTGGCGCAGCCGGGTTTTTCGCAATTCTCTTTGCTCCGCAATTGGTCTTCCTGGGCGCCTGGGCCAGTTTGGGGCTGGTTCTCGGAGGCGCGCTTATGGTGGCTTTGCCCAGACTGCTGCGGCCTTTGGCCAGGTACCAGGCCTTTGCTTTCTTGAAACACGCCAATACGAAAGAAACAGAAAAAATGGAGGCGGAGCTCAAGGAACTCGAGGAAGCAGCCCAAAAAGCAGGGGCTAAATTAAAGGCGGCAAAAGCGATCACCGTGACCATTGTTGAAAAAGGCAGGCCCTATTCCAACGATCCTGCGAAAAAAGCTGCGCAGCAGGGCCCGAAAATCCTGTTCACCACTGATCCGCGGAATTCCGGCAGGCTGGTGCAGAATGTGATTGAGAGCAGATATGCCGGCAGAATGAACAAGGACGGCGAACCCCAGCTGCGCGCGGTTTATATCGCTGATTTGGTGAATCCGGATTACGGCGGTTTGACCAAAAAAGGCGGAGGGATCAAGGCGGCCCTGCAGCTGATGATTGAAGAAGCGGCAGCCAAAAAACGCACGATCATTCCCACCTATTCGGATGCGGACATCTCCAACAATGTGACCCTGATGGGCGGTTTGGTGGCGCCGCTGGCTGATCCGGTCAACAGCGACTTGGGCATGGTCTATGCCTCCCGCGTCGGCAGCGAAGCCACGGTTTCAGGCAAATCCGGCATGCGGAACTTCATGAGCAAAGTCTTCAACCTTACCGTGCGGTCGACCCTGCCCCTGGCCGGAGCCTTGGACACCCAATGCGGATTGAAAGCCTACGGGCCGGCAATCTATAAAGTGATTGACAATGCCAATATGCTGAGAATGGAGTTTGAGACCGAGGTTTTCCTGCTCATGCTCCTTGCCGGCTACCGCGTCCAGGAATTCAAGTCCGTGTGGATCGATTCGCCCCTGGAGACCACGGTCACCAAAGAAGATACGCCTGAATTCCTGCTGGCCATTATCAAGCAGCGGCTGCTGCATGTCACTGCCCATGACACCGGGGACGTGATAGGCGATGGCATGTTTGACCGCCTCAGCCAGAACAAGGCGGGGGTGTTGGGCGCATTGGCCATGGGCTGGATCATAGCCAAGAAAGACCATCCGAAAATCGTCAGGGAATTTGAAAGCCTGATCGGGCCAGCCTTATTTGATGACCGGGACCATACCAAGGCCAAAACCTGGGCAGAAGCAGAACTGGATAAACAAAATGGCTGGTATTCCCCCCCTGCCGAGCCTATAGCTGCAGACATCGCTGATGACAAGCTGCGTGAATACCTGCAGGATCAAGGTTTGCGAAGCGGGCAAGTGGATGAGATTATGCCAAAAGCTGCGGCCATAGACCGCACGGATGAGAAGAAATTCAATGCTGAACTAAAGGCTTTGCTGGTGAAACCAAAGCTGCTTGCCCCGGCCTACAACCAGCTGGAGCAGCACGGGCTGCCGCCCCGGCGCATTGCAGTTGTGGCTGAAATGGTCCTGAAAATAGACCGCAAGGACAAAGAAAAATATGACAAACAGTTTGCCGCCCTGATGGATCTGGCGCTCAGACTGCATGCCCGTGTGACGGAAGAAGGATTGCCAACCGAGCAGGCGGATGAAGTCTTCGAGCAAGGGTTGCACCTGGATACCAAGGATGCCAAACGGTTTGAAGCCGGATTGCGGAATCTGATTGCAGCCCAGCGCCCGGCTGCCTGGGTGCAGGATTTGCAGCAGCGCCTGGAGCGCAGAACGGATTTGACCCCGGCCCAGAGGGCCGCGGTCTTGTCAGCAGCCAGGCAGCAGCACGACCACCTCACTTCCGCGGAATTCAAGTCCTTCGTGGCCGGCCTGATCCGGGAACAGCAAGCGCTGTATGCGCAGGCCGACAACCGTCAGGTGATCCAGTCCCTTACCCAGGGACTGCGGTCCGGGGCTGAAAAGTATGAACAAGAGGAAATAGCCGGGTTGGCTGCACAGCTTAATCAATTGACAGGTTCCAGAGCATCCCTGACCGCAAGGGAGCTTCAGGCCTTGCACGCCGGCATCGCGGCAGCAAAGCATCCCAGAGCCCTGATTTTCCTGGCAGCAGCCGCAGCCTATCTGGAGCAGGGCCAGGCCAAAAACCAGGCCGTCGCCCAGGTGAAAAACGCCCTGGTTTCAGGCCTGCTCAGGCATCCGCAGTACAGTCAAATACGCCCGTTTGTGGATGCGCATTTTATGCTGGCCGGACAGGCGGATGCCGGCACTCTGGAACTGCAGGCTGCCGGCCACCAGGCAATGGAATTCTCGGGCGGCAAAACCCTGGATCTTGGTTCAGTGCAGGGGGTATATGCCAGAGGCAAGAGCAGGCGGATCATCGGCAAAATTCTGGAACTTGGTTCAAAACTGGGGGTGCATGCCGGCAGCAGGAGCAGCCAGACCATCAGCAAGGCTTTGCAGCCGCTGATGTCTCAAGAGCAAGCGTGGACCAGCCGGGAGATTGACCAGGCAGCCGGCACGCTGGCCCAGACAGTCATGGCGCTTGAGCAGGGCAAGGACACCCAAGCCTACCGGGCTTCAGCCCTGAAAACCCTGGCCACGAATCATGCGGTCAGAATCATTCTGGGCACCTGCCTGGGCGTGGCGTTGTACTTCTTTGGCGCGCAGATCGCCCTGGCGGGCATAACCCTCGCGCTTTCCATCGGCTTGGGCTACTATTTCTTCTACGGCCTCACCAAGAAAAAACTCCTTTCCGCCTTTGTGCTGGCCGGCACCATACCGGTGCTGGGGTCTTTTCTTTTCTCCTCAAATTTCGTGGAGGTGATCCAGGCTTTCAGCGGCGGCCAGCTGATCTATTGGCTGGGCGCAGCGGTCTTTATGGATATTCTGGGAGTGGCGGGTTTTAAAATCACGCAAAAGATATTTGCCAAAGCCAAATTGCAGGGCCGGATTCCCATGATCGGAGGCGCGGCTGCAGGTTTGGCCGCCGCTTTTGCGGGATTAAAGCTTTACACCGGCTGGTTCCTGAATCTGGAAATCATCATGAATGTGGTCCAGCATGCGTCCCGGCTGCCTGTGTTCCAGGTCGGCGTAGCGCAGCCGCTCATGCTTGTGGTAATAACCGCTTTGGCCCTTTACGGTTTCAAACTGCTGTATGCCTTGCGGGGCGAAAGGGAATTGCGCGCCGATATCGACGGCTGGAAAGGGGCTAAAACCATTGTTCTGGAAAATGACGCCTGGTATACAGACGGGGAATTGAACGCCACCGGGGCAAAGATTATTGCCCGGGCCAACCAGGCGCTGGAAAAGCAAGGCATCACTGCGCGGATTGCGGCCGGCACCCGGGGCGAGCTGAATACTTTGAGCCCGGCAGCCGGGCTGGTGCTGCCGCAGGATCTGGCCGGCAGCAAGCAGGATAGGGCCGTATTGCCTGCCCTGCGCCTGACAAAAGACGCGGTCCGCGCCGGCGGCATCAGCCTGCAGACCGCAAATGGGAGCGTATACCGCGGCGCGCAGCCTCTCAAGCCGATCAACCAGACAGCCAAGACCCGGGATGACAAAGTCAGCGCCATGGTTGCAGCCATACAGGATATTGTCACAGAAGCACGCGCTACCGGGCGCGCCCTGGTGCCTGCGGTCAGCATCCTGTATTCAGCAGACTTGCAGCCAGGCGACAGGATGTATTTTATTTCAGAACTGCAATCCAGATTGCAGGCAGCAGGGCTTGACCTGGAAGTGCGCTGGGGCCAGGCCGAGGAACTGGAAGCCAGGCTGGCTGCCGGCAGCAGGCCTGCTCAAGACGGCAAGATCGGGTATATTTCCCTGGACCAAAAGCAGGTAACCGGCAGGGTATATACACCCCAGACGCCGGCTGCATGCACCCAGGCGGCAGTGTCATTCCTGGCCCGGGCCAAAGAGGCGCAAGCCCAGGAAACGCCTGCGGTCCAGGCTGAAACACAGGCCCGAAAAACAGCCGCGCCTCCGACTTTGGCTGACATCATCCGCCAGGCAGCAGCAGCGCTTCCCCATGCGCGCCGCGCCTCCGCCATACCAGTGCTGGGCTCCATCCTGGCTATCTTGCTGATGCTGGCCAATGTTGCTGCTGCCAGGATTCTGGCCGGCAGCAAGACTTTTGAAATCACAGCCACAGCCCGGCAGTTGCGGCTGGCCAGGATATTGCATCTGCCCATAAGCGCCTACCGGGTGGCAGGCCAGGAGGCCCTGGCGGGCATTCAGCCCATACTGGAAAACAGGCAACAGCAGCAGGTGGATGTGGTCTTCAACCAGCAGGATTGGGAGAAGTATGTTTCATATTATATGGCCGGTCACAATCTGGCCAGCCGGCGTTCGGCAGAACTGGATGTGCTGGATTTGGCCAGCGCCAATAATATCAGGCTGCTCATTGCCACGGGTGTTTCCCCCAGTGAAGCTGACGTAAAGCAGCGCATAGAGGCGGTTGCCGATCTGCGGCAGGAGTGGAAGCAGATCCATGGGCAGGCAACCTGCCCGCTCTTGCTGGACTTCTCAGCCCTGGATGCAGCCGCGCCGTATTTATCCGGACTTGAAGAGATGGCCCGGAAACAGGATGCCAAAGGCATCAAGGCCGCGCAGCGGGAACTGAACAAAAAGATCGCAGGCCTGTTTGATTCGGCGCAGGATGCTGATGGCACGCGGTTTGTGGGCCGCGTGCGCCTGCACAACCAGCCTTTGAAATTGCTGGATCAGCACCAGGCCAGAGGCCTGGCAGTGTTTGACCAGGCCGGCGTCATTGACATGCACGCTTTTGCCGGGCACGTGCAGCAGGCGGATGACAGCCTGTGGCAGCATGCCAGCCTTGCATACCATCCCCTGTACCTGGTGGCCAAGCTGCCTTGGCCGGCAAAATGGGCCCTGGCGCTGGGCGTGTTCCTGGCCCTGGCAGCTTTGGCAACCGGTTTGACTTTGGCCCTGGGTTATTATGTCATTCCCGCAGTGTTGGGTGCCGGGATAATCGGCTGGATCGGAAATATCACCTTCCGGGGACGCACGCTCGGCCAGATCGCAAGGGCGGCGGATTATGTGTTCTTCAATGGCGAGCACCAGGCAGTCAGCAGGCAGAGACTGAAAGTGATATCAGCCCGGAAACAGGAAGCACAGCAGCGTAAAATGGCCTACAAGAGCCAGGTGGAATATTTGGAAAGCGCGAAAGAGTCCGGCACCAAGCAGGTGCAGGAAATGCTGGCAGCGCTTTTGTCCAAGCCCGGGCTTGAAACCAGGGCAGGCGGGTATAAATTCCAGCAGGCCCTGGACAGGCTGGAAAAGGAAAAACGTGTGTCGGTCCTGGCCAGGATCCTGCTGGATATGCAGTATGCCGACCAGGAGGGCGTCTGGTCTGCAGGATATGAAGGCGCGCTGCTGGAGCGAGTGCTCGCTGCCATACAGAAAAATCCGCTCTATGCCAAAAAATTGGCGGATGTGGATCTTGCGCAAACAGCGACGGGCGGGGAACTGGCCGCCATCCTGTCCGGCCGCCTGACAACCGGCACCTTGCCTGCCTTTAGGGCCAAAGACCCTGGCCCCGGAATCCTGCACGCCTGCCAGCAGCACGGGGCCGTATTTGAAATAACAGGTGAAGACGGAACCATCCTGCGCTATTACATCACAGAAGTGTTCAACGGGTATGCCCTGGGCGTGAACCAGCGCACCGGCGCTGTGGACCGGATTGTTCTTTGCCAAAGTGAGGCGGAGTTGGCCCAGGCCAGGACCATGCAGGCCCATTTCCAGAGAGCAGGCATGCCCGGGTTGCCTGAAATCAGGTGCATGGCCAGGAGCGCCAAGGCGGCCATGAAAGTCCCCAGGGCTGATCCGACGATAAAACCCAAGACCGAAACCATGCACATGCAGGGCGCCCATTTGCTGGTCATGTCCGAACCTTTTGGGCAAAGCGCCGGAGAGTATCTGGCCGCAGGCGAGCAGGCCCTGCGGGAAAACCGCGAGGAACTCGACAAACTGGAAGCACGGCGCGATCGGCTCACCGGCCAGGCAGATCCCCTGGCTCCGGATGTGAAAAGCCTGCGCCTTGAACAGGCGCAGCGCGACGAACTCCAGCAGCAGCAGCTGGCCTTGCAGCAAAAGCAAAAAGCAGGCATGCTGACCCAGGCCGAACAGGACCGGCTGGCCGCCCTGCCGGCGGACATTGCCAAAAGCGGCCGGAGAATCACCAGGCTGGTGAAAAAGCTGCAGAGGACCCTCAAAGCCCAGGGCGCGGCGGATGACGGGGATTGGGAAGCAGCGCTCCAGCGCCTGGAAGAGGAATTGCGCCAGATCTACGACCAGATGGGCGAGGCGTACGCTGACCGCGACCGCATGAAAAAAGAGCGTTTAAACACCATGCTGGGCTTGAGCCGGAAATTCCAGGCCGCCCTGCATCTCTACGAGATCCGCGGATACGATTACCAGCCGTCCGGGGATTTCTCCAATGTGATCATTACCCCCGAAGGCGAGATTGTGCTTGCCGACTTCTTCCGCGCGGAACAACAGGCTCCGGAGAAATTCTCCTTCTTTAAAAGACTGCGCACCATTTTCTTTGACCTGCAGCCCACCAAGCAAAGCCAGGCCAATATTCTCTGCCAGGCTGCTTTTATGGAACACCTGCTGCTGGGCCACGACGGCCGGCCGGTATTGGATTATGACGCCCACGCCTACAATGATTTTGTGCAGGAAGAGATCACGGCAGCCCAGGCCCGGCTGGATGAAGCCAGGCAGGATGAAGCCAAGCTGGAGCTGGAAGCCGGAAAAACAGCCGCAGGGCACAGCGGGCAGCTTGAAGCCCGGAAGCAGGAAATACAAGCCCGCATCCAGGAGGCGAAAAACACCATTGCCCTGATGACAGGCCGGACTTTCCACTCGGCTTTTAACACCAATCTCCGCGGCTATGAAGACATGATTGCGCAAAGCAGGCACAGCGTGGACAGGCTTGAGGAGTACGCGGCTGACCGGGATATTCAGAATTTGGGCCCCGTCGGCAAGCGCATGTTTGGGCTGGGAGCGGTTTTGGGCGGGATCAGCCTGGTTTGGATAGTTGTTTTTGCGGCCGCCGGCGCGCCGGTATTTTTCGTGGCCAGCGCGGTGGTGCTGGTTGCGTCCCTGGCGGCTTTCTTCTTCAGCGCCAGAGCGCCCAACAAAACCGCGATCGCCGTGGGCAGCGGCATTGCCCTGCTGGCCTCGGCCGTGGTCATTGCCGTCTCCCTCCCCGAGGCCCTGGCTTTGGCCGGCGCAGCCCTGGCGCTCATGTTTTTGACCATGATTCACCAGGAGGCCGTGCAATCCAGGAAAAGCGGCGGTTTTGATTATTTGACCAAGCAGGTGGTGATCGGGGATGAGCACGAATTGCGCTATGAGCGCCTGCAGAGGCAGAAACAGCGCCGCCGCCAGTATTTTGGTTCTGTGGTGCAGATGGGATCGGATTTGAATTTCATGTGGCGCGAAATGAGCGACATGATCAAAGACCAGGCGGAATTAAACGAGCATGCCACCAAAGAGGAAGTGCAGGCAGCCATTGCCAAAGCCAGGAAGCGCCTGGGCAAGAAACCCGGCGAAAAAATCGTGCTGACCATCAGTACGACCATGTCCCCCAACCTGGGTATTTATGAGCGCATGGACCTGCCCAAGGCAGTCAAACTGGTTGACGGGATTTTGGCGCAGATACCGGATTATGGCTGGCCTGCAGGCGCAGGCAATGCGGCCCGGCAGCTCATGGTGCAGGGCCGGATTGTGCCTGAAAACATGGAGGCAAAACTCCGCTATTTGGACGGCCTGCGCCAGCAGCCGAAAAAGCTGGAACAGCTGAAAATTCTCTATGAAATCCAGAAATGGGAAGCTGACATGCGCGCGGACCTGGTGGCCGAGGAACTCCGCAAAGGCATCAGCGCCGAACGCCGGACAGTCAGCCGCCTGCCCTTGGATGCCATGGGCCCGGGCTACAGGGAGGAAGACCGGAGAATGGTCGGCAAGGAGGAGCAGGGATTGCTGAGCCTGGCGGATCAGATCACCTCGCCCGGCCGCGAAGGCTTTACCATGGAAAAGCGCCTCCAGCCGTCGGAAATCGCCAAGCTGCATGAGATGTTCAAGAAGATCAGGGGCACCCAGGAAGGCGAGGATGCGTTTACAGCCGGCGAGATCAGGGAGCTGAAAGCTTTATGGCAGGGAATACAAGACAGCAGCCTTGCCGACGCGCAAAGCATGGAGGACCTGGTGTATCTCCTGCAGGTTTCAGAGCGCATTCCTGCGGCAAAGACGGACATCATGGCCGTGATCCCGGCCTTGCAACAAGCGGACGCCTATGTGCAGCAGGATTTGCAGATGCAGATGCTGCGCCTGGCCGGGGATGTAGACTCGCTCTATCAAGCGGTTGAACAGCACCTGCAAAGCGGCCTGCCGGTGGTTTTGGAGAATCCCAGGCTGGAGCGGCTGTATGCGCATCTGGCAAAATCCGGATATTTTGAAAACATGGCTGATTCCACGGCATTTACCTATGCACCCAAGCGCCTGGCGTATTTGCGCGATGTCTGCCGCTCCGTGTCTGAGCGCGGCCGCCTGGATGCCAATGCCCATGAATTGTCCGGAATTATGTTCCGGGTGAATGACATGATTGATGAGAATGCCAACATCAAAACCGGCCTGGGCTCCAAGCTGGGGACAGGTCTGGTCTCCGATCTGTCCGGTTTTGTGGATGATGAGGCCGAGGTCGTGCCCGGCATGCGCTTGGGCTTCCAACCCGGCGGCAAACGTATCGACATCTTCAAGGAAATGGGGCGCCTGGGCAAAAGCGGCGGCTTAAGCGAGTACATGCGCAATACTGTCATCCCCCTGGCCAATGAGGCGGGCCCGGATGTGGAAATCAGGCTCCTGGTCAATTACGGGTATTACCGCTATCCCAAAACCATGCGCATGTACAGCCTGTGCCCTGAACGCGTGAATGAGCACGGCGTCACCTTCATGCCCGCGATGGAGCACGATAATGTGAGCGTGGTCCAGACCTGGGATGAGCAGGGTCCTTACTATAATTTCTTCCGCAACCTGACTGAAAGCTGGAAACCGGGCTCCAATCTGGAAATGCACAATATGCTTTTCACCAACCAGGGCGACAAGAAACAGACCGGGGCTGTGATCGGGCATTTATCCCGCTTTTTCAATTCCCTGGTCATCGGCACTCCCCAGATGGGTGGGCCTGAGCACCATATCCCGGAAAGAATTGACCTGCAGGCCACGCAGGAAAAAGCGGAGGCTAAGGAGGAAATAGGCACCTGGGGTTTGAACCTGTTGTCCAACATTGCCTTGGGCGGATTTGTGTTCCTGCAGCCTGAATATGCCCGGGCAGTTGCGGATTATAATCCCTGGTTCAATTTCCAGGGCCGCACCCGCGCCATTGCTCATCCCCTGCTGGAAATGGCGGATGTGCCTCCGGCCATTGATTTCAGCCGCGTGTCGATG
>JAFGIQ010000241.1 GCA_016929575.1 candidate division FCPU426 bacterium | reverse complement strand
TTATTTCCAGAGATCTCCTATAGATACTTGCCTATATTCACTGGTTCGTCCGTGGGCACCATTTGTATGGTCACGCGTATGCCCCGGGCCAGCAGGGCTTTAAAATACGCGCTGTCTTCCTGGCTGATGGCAATAGCCTTCATGATCTGTCTTTTCCCGGGGCTGTAGCGCATGCCGCCGACATTGAGTTTTTTCAGGGGCAAGCCGGCCTCTACCGCGCGCAGGGTGTCTTCCGGGCTGGAAAACAACAGCATGATCCTGCCGGTCTGCAATTCCTTTTCGGCACACAACTCGGCGGCCTCCCGCACGCCGCAGATTTTAACTTTAAGCGACGGTGCGGCGGCCATTTCCATCAGGCTTTTTTGCAGGGGATCCTTCACCACCGCATCGTTGGCCACCATCAACATCGTCGGTGAAACGGCCTTGACCCAGCCTACCGCCACCTGGCCGTGAATCAACCGGTCATCGATGCGCACCAAAACAAAATCAACCGCCATCCCATTTCATCCTCTCGGTTTTTACTCGCCCGTCCGCAACGGGGTGAAAAGAGCGTTTTACTGCTTTTTCAGGAATTCATTGGCATGTACTATGGCCTTCTTGCCCTTTTCCCGGACAAATTCGGTCAGGGCCGGGAGTTTCAGCAATGACCGGTGCGTAACCGCTTCCAGCAACATCGGCAGATTCACCCCGGTCACAATCTGCAAGGCATAGGCTTCAGACAAGGCCAGCGAGACATTGCTCGGCGTCCCCCCGAACATGTCAACCAGGATCAAGCATCCGTCCTCATCGGATTCCACCGGTTTAATGACCGCGGTGAGTTTCCGCGACAGATCCTCGATGCCTTCATGCATCTCGAGGCAGATCGGCATCAATTCCTTCTGTGCCCCTACGATCAATTCCGTGGTTTTTACCAGTTCCTCGGCCAGGCGGCCATGCGCAGTCACGATGATTTGAATCATAATCACACCCCATCTTGTTCCCGGGACGGCGAGCAGCTGCCCCGGTGATGCCTGTTAAATGACTATCAATTTCAGGACGACCTGCGCCAGGCGTTGCGGATCATGCCGGAAATAATCATCCTCTATAGCCAGGCGTGAACGGATGAGGGTGACCCCCCATTCATCCAGCATGGTGCTGTCCGTGAATTGCGGCAGGACCGGATGCGCGTTCATTTCCCGGTATTTGTGCAAAATCCCCTGGCTGGGCGCCTGGGTGTTGGCCAACACATATTGAATAAGGTCCGGACGGGTATGCTGGCGAACCGCCTGCACATGATCGAGCAATGACATGCCATCCGTTTCTCCCGGCTGGGTCATGACATTGCAGACAAAGATTTTGACCGCACGGCTGGCTACAATCTCATCGGCGATGCCGGGCACCAGCAGATTGGAGAGGATGCTGGTATACAGGCTGCCGGGTCCCATGACAATGGCGTCCGCTTCGGCAATGGCTTCGCGGGTTTCAGGCGCCGGTTTGACATTCGGCGGCAATAAGCGTATTTTCTTTATCGGTTGTTTGCTCTTGCTGATCCGGGACTCTCCGGTCAGCATGGTTCCATCCTGCAGCTCGGCCTCCAAAACAACAGGATCAACCGTAACCGGCAACACCTGGCCGCTGACGGCCAAAACCTGGCTGGCGGCCTTGACGCCGCTGGCAAAATCCCCGGTAACCTCGCCCAACGCCGTGATGAATAAATTGCCGAAGGAATGACCCTCGATCCCGGTGCCCTGCCCCTTAAACCGGTGCTGAAAAAGTTGGCTCATCAACGGGCTGGTCTCGGCCATGGCCACCAGGCAATTCCTCAGGTCCCCGGGCGGCAGGGCCTGATATTCCCGGCGCAAACGTCCGGAACTGCCGCCATCATCGGCCATGGTGACAATGGCCGTGATGTTGGCGCTGTATTCCTTGAGTCCGGAAAGCAGCGCCGGCAATCCGGTGCCGCCCCCGATGGCCACCAATTTGGGCCCGCGTTTCAACCGCAGGCGTTTCAATGCCACCGTGGCGTACTCATTCTCCCGCGCCGGCATGAGAACGGTCAGCACCGAATAGAGCCCGCGGCGGAATGCCAATACGGCCCCGGCGATGCCCAATACCAACAACAGAAAATCAATAAACCGCAATGACTGTATCTGCCTGGCCAGCGGCTTATAGTCAATGACACGGACCTCGAAATCGCGAAACACGTGCCCCATCATCCCCGATACACCCACGCCCAATACCACCAAAGACAGCAGCAGCAGGAAAAGCCAGCGTTTAAGACGCACGCCGGGATAGAGCCAGCCCCACCGTAAGCGGCGCTCCCACCGCGTCTTGACTGTTTTTCCGCGTTTTCGTGTGCTCGGCTTCATCATGGTTTTTTCCTAATCGGTGTTCCGCCCGGCCGGCGGGGGATCAGGGGGCCGGCAGCCGGCATGCAGCGGTTGCGTCCTTCCGGTCCAACCCTGGCTGTGCAGCCGCCGGGTTTCTTGGCCGTCCGGCGGCACGTGCATTCAATCGTTTTGCATCCATGAAATCAAGGTCTTATTGAATTCGCGCGCAGTATGATGCCCGCTCTTTTTCAGCCGCTGGTTCATGGCGGCCACTTCAATAATAATGGATAGATTTCGGCCCGGCCGAACGGGAATGATGATCCGCGGCAAATCGATGCCCAAAATGGAATAGGTCAGCTCATCCAGCCCCAGGCGGTCGTATTCCTTCTTCTCGTCCCATTCTTCAATGGTGGTAACCAGTTCAACGCGCTTGCGGTCGCGAATGGCGCCTATGCCAAAAAGATTTTTAATATTGATGATACCCAGCCCGCGAATCTCCATGTGGTGCCGTATAAGTTCCGGGCCCGAACCCATCAAAATTCTTTCCGCCGTCCGTTTGATGTCCACCAAATCATCAGCCACCAAACGATGCCCCCGTTCCACCAAATCCAAAGCGCATTCGCTTTTGCCGATGCCGCTTTTGCCCAGAATCAACACGCCGATTCCGTAGACATCCACCAAGGTCCCGTGCAGGGATGTTTCCGGCGCAAGTTTGTCCTCCAAATAGATGGTGAGTTCGGCGATGAGTTTGGTGGTCGGCATTTGGGATGTAAAAACCGGGACGTTCTTCTCCTCCACTGCCAGCAACAATTCCTCCGGCGGCTCCAACCCTTGGGTAATGATGACGCAGCAGACATCCCATTCCATCAACTTGCGGAAGATGCTGCGCACATGGTCCTTGCCCAATCCTTGCAGAAAGGATAATTCCGTCCTGCCCAGCACCTGAATGCGTTCAAAGGCAAAATAATCAAAATATCCCGCCAACGCCAGGCCGGGGCGATTGATATCCGGCACGGTAATCTTCCGGGAGAGCCCTTCCCGGCCGGAGATCAGTTCCAGCGTGAGCTTGTCCTTCTGCTCAATATACAATTCTTCCACAAAAAGGTTGATCATGGGGAAATGGTCCGCAGCCGCAGGGCGCGCTTAATGCGTGGCCTTCTCTTCCTCCTGGATTATTTTTACGATCTCCTCGGTGCTTTGCGCGGCCATCAATTTGCGCCGTATGTATTTATCCTTTAAAAGCCCGGAAATGCGGGCCAAGGCCTTTAAATGGGCGCCGGCCGTCCCCTCGGGCGCCACCAATAAAAAGAAAATGAAAACCGGTTCCCCGTCCAGTGCGTCGAAGGGAACGCCGGTCTTGGAAAGGCCAAAGGCCGCGGTCAATTCCTTGACGCTGTCGGATTTGCCGTGGGGTATCGCGATCCCTTGGCCGATGCCGGTGCTGCCCAGCTCCTCCCTTTCGAGCAGGATTTGCACCATTTTTTTCTTGTCGGTGACATTCCCGTTTTCCACCAGAATGCCCACCAACTCCTCAATGGCTTCTTTTTTATTCTTGGCCTTGAGGTCAACCGTAATGTTTTTTTCCGAAAGAAAATCCATGATACGCATGGGCCTGCGCCTCCTTTTTGCTGCGCCAGCAGATTCATTCTTTAACGGTTAAGGTAAACGTTCCATCCTTTTGTCTTTCGATGACGGCCAATTGGCCGGTCTCCGCGTCTTCAAAAACCAGGTAGGGCTTGCGCGACCCCTGCAATTGCATGGCGGCCTCTTCCTGCGTCATCGGCTTGGCCGTCAGGGCAACGGTCTCCACGACCAGCCCTTTGCCCCGGGCCGTGTCCGCCTTGGTGTCAACAACGGTCTTGCGCGTCCGTAAAGAGACACTCTTGACGCTGGTCAGCTTCGCGTGTTGCTTCATCAATTGCCGGCCGATCTTCTCCGCCAGCAGGTCCACGGATTGATACATATCCTTGGTCGTTTGCCTCCCGGCCACGCTGTAAGGGCCGGCCTTGGCCGTCACCTCGACCTCGTGCCGGTATCCTTCCACGGATATGGTCACGTGCACGGACGCATTGGGTTCCAAAAAAGCCCCCCATTTCTTGAAGCGTTTGCGGACATATTGGGCAAAAGCTTTGCTGACTTCCACCCGCCGTCCGGTAATGAGTAATTTCACTTTATCTCCTCCTTGATATTCGCTGCGCGAAAATTCCCGCGGCCGTTTGGCACCTTTTTATTCCAGGCGTTTCCTCCGGCTCGCCGGCAGCAGGTTCATTTCCTCCCGGTATTTGGCCACTGTCCGCCGTGCCAGAAAGAAGCCCTGCTGGCTTAACAATGCCGTTAATTTCTGGTCCGAGAGCGGTCGTCGCGAATCCTCCTGGGTAATCAGCTCCTGCAAGGCCGCCTTGACGCTGGTGGAGGAAATCCCTCCGCCGTCGGCTGTTTTGATCTGGCTGCTGAAAAAATATTTCATTTCATACACTCCGCGCGGCGTCTGCACGTATTTTTGGCTGGTGACGCGGGAAATCGTGGATTCGTGCAGACTGACGCGTTCGGCGATTTCCCGCAGCGTCAGCGGCTTCAAATGCTCGACGCCCTTTTCAAAAAATTCCATCTGCACTTCCAGTATCGTTTCCATCACCCGATACAGGGTTTTCCGCCGCTGGTCAATGCTGCGGATCAGCCACTTGGCCCGCTGCATTTTTTCATCCAAAAATTTTTTAGTCTCGGCGGAAACTTTGCCCCGGTTCCGCAGCAAATGCCTGTACGCCTTGCTGACGCGCAATTCAGGCAGGGAGTCGTCGTTGATGAAGATCAAATACTGGTCATCGTGTTTTTCAATAACGATGTCGGGAATGACATATTCAACGTTGCCCGTAAATGCATGCCGGCCCGGGTAGGGATCCAAAGCCGAAATGACTTTGACGGCCTCGATCACTTTCTCCCGCGAAATTTTTTCCGCATGTGCGATCTGGTCGATTTGCCGGCTCTTCAATGCCGGAAAGTGCTGCTCCACTATTTTTTCGGCCAGCTGGTTGCGCTCGTGTATATACCGCAACTGAATCAGGAGGCTCTCTTGGATATCCCTGGCCCCCACGCCCACCGGCTCCAGCTGCTGGATGGCGGCCAATACTTCCGCCACCGTCTCTGCATCGCTTTCCGCCTCCCGGGCGATTTCTTCCACGGGCACGGACAAAAAACCCCGTTCATCCAAATTGCCGATAATGAGTTCGCCGATGCGGGCTTCCTCTTCATCTTCGCATACCAGGCGGAACTGCCAGAGCAGATGCTCCT
>JAFGIQ010000240.1 GCA_016929575.1 candidate division FCPU426 bacterium | reverse complement strand
GATCGGCTGCGCCGCCGTAAAAACCGGTTACTTTTTGCCCGCCGGGATTTTCCGCACGGGCAGGCTTTCTTGCATCCGCAGCGCTTCTTCGTCCCTGCCCAGGTGCTGCAGCAGGGCGATATAATGCCGGACGACTTTTTGATAATGGGGATGGTTGTCCGGCAGTGCATTTTTCTGGATGGCCAGTGCCCGGCGATACAGCGGTTCGGCGTCTTCCCATTGGCCCTGGGCAATCAAAATCTGCCCGATCAAGTCGAGGTCCATGGCAATCCGGGGATGCAGTTTGCCCAGTTTTTCCTGATGCAAGGTCAGGGCCTGGCGGGCCATGGCTTCCGCTTCCAGATAGCGTTTCGAGCCAAAATACAAAGTGGCCAAATTGACCACGGACTGCACATAGTCGCTGCGGAGCGATTTGGTGTCAGTGTTTTCTATAATCATGGTACGGATGGAAACGTCAATGGCTTCCTGGAGTTTTCCCTGGCGGCGATAGATGCTTTCCAGATTGGTTAAATAAGGCTGCAAGGCGGGATTGTCGCCGCCCAGCTGTTTTTCGCGCGCAGCCAGGACGCGCTTGTAGAAGGATTCGGCTTCGGTATAATTTTTCAAAGCGTCGTAGATAAAAGCCATGTTGTTCAAAGCGTCCGTCACCAGGATGTTGTTTTGCTCCAGATTTCCTTCCAAAATGGCCAGGGCGCGCTCCCCGTGTTTTTTTGCCGCCGTATGATTGCCCTCAAAACGGTGGGTTTCCGAAAGCTGCAGCAACAGCATGCCGGTCTCCAGATGGTTCGGCCCCAGGAGCAGTTCTTTTATTCCCAGCGCACGGTTGAGCAGTTTTTTGGCTTGGGTATGTTGGCCCAGAATGTTATATAAAAAAACCAAATTGCTCAGGGAAGTGGCCACATGCAGGTGGCTGTTGCCAAAGGATTTTTCAGCGAAAACCAGGGCCTGTTCAGCGGATTCCACGGCCTCTTTATACTGCCCGGCTTCAAAAAGCCGGATGATCTGCCGGTTGTGGCGTTCCCATTTGCGCAGGGGCGAGCAGCCGCACAGCCAGCCGACCCCCAAAAAGGCCAATAGCAGACAAAGCAGCAGACGTTTGTTCATTCCTTCTCCTTGGTGGGGCAGCCGCGTTTTACCAAACACCCGTTTTGTCGGGCCCATACCACCGTGTGTTTTACGCCTCCCGCCAGGGTATGACGCGGACGATAGCGCAACTCGTTTTTCAGCTTTTCACAACAGCAGGACCAATTGCTCTGTTGTAATTCAGGGAGGCGGTTGCGGTTTAAAATCGCCGGCACGCCTGTCAGGTACGCCTTCCATTCAGCCCCCAAGGCCAGCAGCCAGACCAGCGGCGCAAACACCGACACGCTGACGGCCCGGCACTGCAGGGCTTTTTCCAAAGTTTGTTTGAGATCATCGTGGGAATACACGCATCCATCCGAAACAAAATACGTCTGCTGCAGTGCACGCTTGCTTTTTCCGGCCAACAGCATGGCGCTTACCACATCATCCACATGGACAAAAGTGAGCTGCTTGTCTCTCTTACCCAGTATCGGCGCGATTCCCCCTTTTATGGACTTGATCAGGGTTAAAAAATTACTGTCCCGGTTTAAAAAGCATGGTCAAGCATAGGGTTTGCTACATAATAAAATGCCTGGATGGGCCCTGTCAAGTCGGGTTCGAGGAAAGAAACGGAGGCAATACTCCGAAAAAATGCTTGACTTCAATAACGGCTTTAAAGTATATTACCATTCTTTCGTAACCCGTGGCAGCACTGTGATGCTGGCCACACGGAGGGAGTTAACCATGTACGCAGTGGTTGAAACAGGCGGCAAACAGTACAAAGTTGACAAAGGCGCCTTATTAAAGGTGGAACGCCTGGACGCCGAACTGGGCAAGACCGTGGAATGGGAACGGGTGCTCTTGATCAGCGACGGGGAAAAAGTCACGGTGGGACGTCCTTTTGTGGCAGGCGCCAAAGTCGTGGGCGAGGTGGTGCGCCAGGGACGCGGACGGAAAGTGCATTCCTACAAATACAAACCCCGCAAGCATTCCGAGACCCTGCGCGGTCATCGTCAGTACTATACGCAAATAAAAGTGTTGGAAGTTGTTCCCGGAAAGTAGGAGGAAGGTGCCATGGCACATAAAAAAGGGCAAGGATCATCGCAAAACGGGCGTGATTCCGCCGGTCAACGACTGGGGTGCAAACGCTTCAGCGGGCAATTTGTCACTGCCGGCAGTATTTTGGTGCGGCAGCGGGGAACCAGGTTCAAGCCGGGACAAAACGTCGGTCAAGGCAAGGACGATACGCTTTTTGCCAAGATCAGCGGTTTGGTAAAATACGAGGGCAAAGAAAAGGGGAGAAAATACATTTCCGTCCTGCAATCATCCCCTGCCGCGAAGGCCAAGGAGGATTTGCCGAAACCGGCATCTGCCCGCGCCGCCGTAAACACGGCCGCGGCCCAGGAGGACCAAGCGAACGGGTGAAAAGAAAGCAGGCAGACAGCTTTAGAGCCCTAAGGTTCTCCTTAGGGCTCTTTTTTTTACAGTGATTTAAAATTGTTTGGTTGTCCCCATTCCAGGGGGCACAAGGCAAGGCGGCAATGAAAAAAAACCTGTTTGTTGACAAAGTGGCGATCATGGTCAAAGCGGGCAGAGGTGGAAACGGCATTTCGCATTTTCACCGCGAGAAATTCGTTCCCTTGGGAGGGCCGGACGGCGGCGACGGCGGCCGCGGCGGGCATGTCATACTGGTTGCCGATCAAAGCCTGAAAACCTTGGTGGATTTTTCCTACCGGCGCGAATTCGCCGCCGCCTCCGGTCACGCCGGCAGCGGCAACCGGAAGGCAGGAAAAAAAGCCGCTGATTGCCGCCTGCGGGTGCCGATGGGGACGTTGGTTTTAACCGCTGGCGGCGAACTCCTGGCGGATCTTAATGCCGGCGGGCAACAATTCATTGCCGCCAAAGGCGGGCGCGGCGGACGCGGGAATGTTCATTTCGCCACAGCCTTGCGGCGCGCGCCCCGGCTGGCTGAGAAAGGGGAGCCGGGGGAGGAAAAAGAGCTGATATTGGAACTCAAGCTGCTGGCGGATGTCGGTTTGGTGGGACTGCCCAATGCGGGCAAATCGACATTGCTGTCGGCAGTCTCTGCTGCCAGGCCAAAGATTGCGGATTATCCTTTTACCACCCTGGCCCCCAATTTGGGGGTGGTGCGCATAGGCGAAGGGGCCAGTTTTGTCATGGTGGACATACCCGGGTTGATAGCCGGAGCCGCGCAGGGGAGCGGCTTGGGACACGAATTTTTGCGGCATGTGGAACGCACGCGGCTTTTGATACATCTTGTGGATATCGGGTTTCCGGGCGCGCAACCGGATGAGGCTTTTGCCACTGTCAACCGGGAGTTGCGGCTGTATGACGCACGCCTGCTTCAACGGCCCCAATTGGTGGCGTTGAATAAGACAGACCTGGTGTCCGACCCGGCTGTGCTGAAAAAATGGGTTGCGGCCTTCCGGCGCGGAGGGCATAAAGTCTTCACTGTTTCCGCGGCCACCAGACAGGGGGTCATGGAACTGGCGCAACGCGCCTATGCCCTGTTGGGGACGCTTCCTCCCGGTCCGGCAATCAACCCGGCCGCCCGGAGGATTATTACCGGTCCGCCGCCACGGTTTGCTTTGAAGAAAATTTCCTCCGGCTGCTGGAAGGTGACAGGCAAGGAAGTGGAAAAATGGGTGGCGATGACCGATTTTGACAATGAGGAAGCCGTGGCGAAATTGAAAGACATCCTTGGCCGTATCGGCCTTTCCGAGGAATTCAAGAGACAGGCGGTGGAGGCGGGCGATACGATCATTGTCGGGAAGGAAGAATTTTTCTTTCAGGAAGATTTCTAGACTGTATAATACACGGAACAGAAGGGATAGCCCCCGGCGGAGACAAATTGTGAAGCGCCAAATGCGAAAAATATTGTGCTGGGCAAGAAGGGCTGTACATGCTGCATGGGGGATTCGCCACGAAGGTGCGCAGGGCACGAAGAACACATGATGCCCACGGGGGTTGCGCCCTCTTTCTGCTTTTCTTCGCGCGCTTCGGGTCTTCGCGGTCTGACCAGCAAGCGCATGGCGTGGGCCGGTTTGCATGTACGGGCGTCTTTTGAACAGCACAAGGGGTTGAGAGGTCAGATAGTGGGTTTGGGATTTGCGGGAAAGGACGCTTGGCCGCCTGCTAAAAAAGGGAAGGCGCATAGGAAAAAGTGCAAAGGATGTTCTCTTCCATGCAACGAAGGCAATTGTTGAAAAAAGCCAAACGGGTAGTGGTGAAGATCGGCACGGCCCTTTTAACCACGGATGCGGGGGTGCTCAACCGGCGTTTTATAGGAAAACTGGCGCGTGAAATTTCGGCGCTCCGCCGGACGGGGAAAGAGCTTATCATCGTGTCCTCGGGCGCAGTCGGCGCCGGCATGCTGATGACCAGGGCCAAAGCCCGGCCCCGCACCATTCCCGCCAAACAAGCCTTGGCCGCCATCGGGCAGCCAAGGCTGATGCAGGCCTACGAGCGGGCCTTTGCCGGGTTGGGCATGATGTCCGCGCAGGTTCTCCTGACCTCGGAAGACATTCACCAGCGGTCGCGGTATTCCAACGCCCGCAATGCGGTGTTTGAACTGCTGCGAATGAACGTGGTTCCGATTGTGAATGAAAACGACACAGTTGCGGTCAGCGAGATCAAGTTTGGCGATAATGACGAATTGTCCGCGCAGGTCACCCATCTGACCGAAGCGGATTTGCTGATTATACTGACGGATGTGGACGGGCTTTATTCGCATGATCCGAATGAAGATCCTGGCGCAGAATTAATCCCGCAAGTGGAGGCGATCACCCCCGGCATCGAAAAGATGGCGTGTGTGCCTAAAAACACATTTGGCACCGGCGGCATGGTAACCAAGATATTGGCCGCCAAAAAAGTCACGCGCATGGGGGAGGAAATGGTCATTGCCAACGGGCGGGCACACAATGTGCTGCCGCGGATTTTGGCGGGCGAAGCCATCGGAACCATATTCTACCCCCAGGGGGACAAGCTGGCTGCCAAAAAACGCTGGATCCTGTTTGCGCGCAAACACCGGGGGTGCCTGGTCTTGGATCAAGGCGCCACCCGGGCCATATGGAGGGGGGGCAAAAGCCTGCTGCCATCCGGAATAAAATCCGTGCAGGGCGTTTTTCAATCCGGGGACTGCGTTGAACTGTGCAACGAGGCAGGCACGGCCTTTGCGCGCGGGTTGGTGAAATATTCCTCCGAAGAAATCGCAAAAATTGCAGGAAAAAAAAGTTGTGATATTCAGCCGGTGCTTGGATACAAAAGCAGCGATGAAATCATTCATCGCGATGATCTGGCCTTGAAGGATGAAGCGCAGCCGGAAAGCGCGCTGCCAGAAGCGGGCGCTGCCGGGCGCAAAACGTAGGAAGCGGCAGCAGGAGGAGAAGAAGATGGGTTGCAGGGAGGAACTGATAAAAATGGCTCTTGCCGGCAGGGAAGCCACGCGTTTGCTGGCCGCAGCCGGCACAGAGGTAAAAAACCGCGCCTTGCACAGCATGGCCGACAGCCTGGAGTCCAATGCGGGGGAGATCCTGGCCGCCAACGGTAAAGATGTGCAGGCCGCAAAAAAAAACGGGGTTGCCGCGGCCTTGCTGGATCGCCTGACTTTACATGACAAGCGCATCCGGGAGATGGCCAAAGGTCTGCGCGAGATCGCCGATCTGCCGGATCCGGTGGGCGAGGTTGAACATGAAGTGATCCGCCCCAACGGGATGCGCGTGGGCCGCATGCGGGTGCCGTTGGGAGTCATCGGCATGGTGTATGAAGCGCGCCCCAATGTTACGGCCGATGCGGCGGGATTGTGTTTGAAGGCGGGCAATGCCGTCATTCTGCGGGGGGGCAGCGAAGCTGCGGAAAGCAACCGGGCCATCGGCCGCTTGGTGTCCGCAGGAGCCCAGCAAGCCGGATTGCCGGCCGCCGCCATCCAGGTGGTGGGCACGACGGAGCGCAAGGCGGTGGAGGAACTGCTTACCTTGGATTCCTATCTTGATTGTGTAATTCCGCGCGGCGGCAAGGCGTTTTTGCAATGGGTCGCCGAAAAAGCCAGCGTGCCGGTTATTCGCCACGGCGACGGCAACTGCCATGTCTACATCGACGCCCCGTCGGATCTGGAGATGGCGGAGGAAATCGCCTTTAACGCCAAAGTGCAGCGCCCCGGGGTGTGCAATGCCGCAGAGAAGCTGCTGGTGCATCAGGCCGTGGCCGCGCAACTGCTGCCGAAGCTGCTGGCACGGTATGCAGCGGCGGGCGTGGAAATACGCGGCTGCCGGCGCGTGCGGGAAATATTTCCGGCAGCGGTGCCGGTCGTGCCGGAAGACTGGCCCACCGAATACCTGGATTTGATCATCGCCGTGCGCATGGTTGATGATTTTGCCGCGGCCCTGGATCATATCGCCGCTTATAGCAGCGGCCACTCGGAGGCGATCGTGACCGCGGATTACGGCCATGCCGAACGGTTCCTACGGGAGGTGGATGCGGCCGCAGTGCTGGTGAACGCCTCCACCCGCCTGGTGGACGGGGGGCAATTCGGTTTGGGTGCTGAAATCGGCATCTCCACCCAAAAGCTTCATGCCCGCGGTCCCATGGGCATACGTGAGCTTACCACCACCAAGTTCATTGTGCGGGGCAGCGGCCAGATTCGGGTGTGAGCAAGCAGGGCGCGCCGGCTAGCGGACCTGGGACACCTCCCCTGCCATCATGCCTGCAAAAGAGGCGGGAGCAAATGATCGCATCCGCAGGGCATGGTGTAGGCAGGAATAAAGCCAGACAGCAACCATTAACCGTTTAGGACCAGGAAAGGATGACCGGGGTGAGAATCGGTGTTTTCGGAGGGACATTTGACCCGATCCATTTGGGGCACTTGCGGGTGGCGGAGGAGGTGGCGGAAAGATTCCGTTTGGGGCGGGTTATTTTCGTTCCAGCCGGCATACCGCCGCATCGCCGCCAGCCGGAAACCTCCTCCCAGCACAGGCTCAATATGGTCCGCTGCGCAATTTCCGGCAATACCCAGTTTACCACCTCCCCGCTGGAGATGCAAAGGCCGGGAAAATCCTATACAGTGGAGACCCTGCAGTATCTGTCCCGCCTCCACCCCAAGGATGTGTTTTATCTTATTGTTGGGGCGGACCAGATGGTCAAGCTGCGGAAATGGTACCAGTCAGAGCAACTTTTTCATTACTGCCGCATCATCGGCATTTCCAGGCCGGGGACGCCGTTGGATCACCTCCAGGCCAGAATAACAGCGGATTTTCCGCCGGAACATGTGCAAAACATATTTTTGTTTTCCGTCAGCGCCTTGGACATTTCCTCCACGGAGATCAGGCGCAAAATCCGGGAAGGCAGGAGCATCCGCTATCTGGTGCCGCAAAAAGTATTGCAGTACATCAGCCTGCATAAGCTTTACCACTAATCCGGAAAAAACCCATATTTTCCGGCAAAGAAATTTCCCTCCTAAAGTTTGCTTCCTGAAAAGCCGAAAATGAAGATGAAAGTAAAAAGGCGGTTCGGGAGAAAAGTATGTTTGGTGAAATAGCAAACGTCAGCATCGCCGGCATGGTCAGGCTCTTATCCGTATTTCGCCAAACCGGCAAGCTGGAGATCAACGGCCAGGACGGGGAAGGCCAAATCTATTTTAAAAGTGGAATCATTGTAGGTACTTCCAAAGCGGTAAGCCACCTCTCCGAGGAAGTTCTCCGCCTTTTTCTCTTAAAAGAAGGGCGGTTTTCCTTTCAGGCCCTGGAGTCCGTTCCGGCCAAGTCTCTGCAAGGCGAGCTGCAGGAGATTGAAAACCTCATACTGGAATCTTCACGCCGCATGGTGTCCCAGGAGGCGGCTGAGTATCTTCCGGGTGATGACGTGGTCTTGCAATTGGCGCCGGTGGCGGGTGAAAAAGAAAGCATGAGGCTGGATTTTTTACGGGATGAATGGAATCTGCTCACCCGCGTCAACGGCGAGGATCCCATGGGTGTGGTGCGCGAGAAAAGCGGCATTCGCAAGGGGCGCGCTTTGCAGATCCTGTACGGCCTGCTTTCCGCAGGCATTCTGCGCCGAACCCGTTTTCGCATTCCCAAGGTCATTGAGATTGCGACCCAGGAGCTTGGGAACATGGGGGAGGCATTGGTCCGGGAGGCCTTCCGCAAGCTGAAACTGGATCAAAGTTCCATGCATATGCGACAGCTGATTGAATTGCTCAATGAATTGGAGAGGAATGTAACCCTGTTATTGGGGCCTACGCGGGCGCGGCACATTATTGACCAGATGTGGGAAGGGTCGAAACGCTGAAACACGCCAAAAGGCGGATGGGAGTGGATGGCGATGGAGGAACAAATATGGGAGGCGTCGAGTTATATCGTGGCCATTCTCGGGAGCATTTTATTGTGGATCAGTTATGCTTTATTCGGGCTGATCGCCAGGCGCTACCGCCAGGTTTTTAACCGGGCCACCTACAGCACGCTGCTTATTTTGGCGCCCACAGGTTTGTTGGTCTATACTCTTTTTCTCATTTTCAAGGCCACTCCCATCATGGGAGATCCCGCACTGGCCAATCTGGCCCAATGGGTGGCCTATATTGCGTTGCTGGCGTCCGGCTTTTTCTGCCTGGTCGGCACAATGAAATTTTCCAGCGTGCTGTCGTTTGTCACCAGACCCCAAACTCCGGACGTCAAGCCGCGCAAGGAGGAATAAGAGATGGAATTACTGGACTGGTTCGATCAATATCCCCTGGAAGCCCTGCCCTATGAGATTGGGTTTATACTGCTGGCGGCTTCAATGATATGGTATGCCATTGTTTTAAAAAAAATGGTTGCCATTATCCACGAAAAACCAATCTGGATTTTGCCATTGGCGGGGGCTTTGTGCATTTTAGCGTCAGTAGCCATGCATTCCATCGCCTATGTGTTTTTATTGCCGCGCATGGATATTCTGGAATCCGTTGATGAAATAACGCGTTTTAGCGCTTTTATGCTGCAGTGGCGTGCTTGGTCCTTGACCGGCATTTTAGCGGGCGGCGCTTTATCATTGATTGGTGGGGGTTTTTACTACCGCTGGACCACTCGCTAAGGAGGGTGTTATGGCGAAATACAAAATAATGGTCGTGGATGACGAACCGGATATCGTCAAACTGGTTAAAATCTCTCTGGAGATGGCAAATTATGATGTCATCGAGGCGTTCTCCGGCATTGAAGCCCTGGAGAAGACCAAAAACGTTATCCCCGACCTGTTTCTTTTGGACATCATGATGCCCGATATGAACGGGTATGAAGTGTGCGAGCGCCTGAAAGCGGATGACCGCACCAAAAACATACCGGTGGTCATGCTGACCGCCAAAGGACAAAAAGGGGACGCGGAACAGGGTTTGAAAGTGGGGGCTGACGATTATATTATCAAGCCTTTTGATCCTTATGAGCTCGGCGAGCAGATTTCGGAGATCCTGACCAAAGAGTAAAAATACAGAGATAAAAATCACATCTTATTAATAGCCTGCATTTGTTCATATATGTTTAAATTTAATATGCCACCGCCAATTCCCCGGCTTCCGGCATTCGCCGGACAAGTACGCCGGGCCTGCCCAGCGCATGCTGGGCGCATGCCCGGTCTCGCTTCGTGACCTGAGAGGAATAGCATGATTGAAAAACAGGTTAAGCCCGGGGACATCTCCGCCATAAGCGGAGATGCGGCATAAGATAATGCCTTTCTACCACTATTCTTGGAGGAAGGAGATTCACTCTGGATCGGCAAGTGATTACCAGTACTGTACGAATCATCCGATCCGTGTGGGGAGGCCGCCCGTAAGCACTGTCAACACCGAATAGAAAGGGAGGAGAGGGCATCGGCCGTGGAAAAAGGCGGGAAAGAAGCGCCTGCCGACGAGGGTGAGATGACGGCTGTCGTGTGCCTGTAACGTGGTTTACCAGCGGATGCCTTTTTTCTGGCTGTCGATGAGGTTTTGCCTGGTTTTATCGAGGTTTTGCTTGGCGTCTTTGTCTTCCGGGTTTTCCTTGACCAATTTCTCCCAGCTGCGCACCGCTTCTTTCAGTTTGCCGCCGCGGGAGAGATCAACCGCTTCCTTATACAACTGCTGGCTTTTGGATGGCGGGGCGGCTTTTTGCGCGGACGCTCCGGCCTGTGCCTGCTGTGCTTTGAGAATGCGTTCCCGGGCGTTTTGCAGATAACGGTACACCTGTTTTTGCAGGGGGGTGGTTTCAATCACCATCTCCCAGTGCCGGACCGCATCCTGGTAATTGCGCTGCGTATACGCCTTCAGGCCAGCCGCGTATTCCGAACGGATCTTTTCCAGCATTTGCATGTTGGTGGTATAGGAAAACTTGCCCAGGCTTTGGGCTTTTTTCTCCGCCTCTGCGTACAGGGATTGGGCGATGGCGTTTTCAGGATCGCGCTCCAAAACCTGCTGGCAGGAAACCATCACGTCAATGTAGTTTTGTTTGCGCATATCCTCATTGGCCGTTGCCAGGTCGCGTGCATTTTCACGCCGGATGATTTCTTTGGTAACCAGGGCAAGCTGCTCCATGGCCTGGGCATTTTCAGGCTCCCAATCCAGGACTTTTTCCCACAGTTTGGCCGCCTCGTCGTATTTTCGTTCCTGCGTCAGGGTTTTGGCCTGGGCCCGGTAATCCTGGATGATTTTGGTTTTCATTTTAGCGATGATTTCCTGGCGCCGGCGTTCTTCGTTTTCCTCGCGTTTGGCGCGCAAAACGTCGATGCTTTCGCCCATGGCATAGGAGAGGGTCAGAAGGTGCCTCAACCCCAATTCAGGAAAACTGACCGCATAATCCAGAGTCAGGCCGGCATAGGTTATTCCCAGGCCGGCGGAAAAATACTCGTGATCCCATCCGCCCCGGACTGCCACCAGGTTGTAGAGCGCGTACTCTGCACCGCCGTGCCAGCGGAGGTCGGCTCTTTCAGGTTTTTCCGCCTCTATGCGGATAAGCAGCTGATCGGGGATTTGCTGGGCCACTTTCATTTTAACGGCCGCCCCCAGCCGGTAGGCAGGATACTGGGGGTCGCCCTCGGATTGCAGGCGGAGCATGGGGGTGAGCAGGGCATTACGGCAGCTTACGCCCGCGGATACTTCCTGGAAAAAGGGGTACGTGAATTTCATTCTGAAGGCGGCGCCGGCGTCCAATCCGGGAGCTATGGCCTGCAAACCATCCAGACGGAGATAATGCGCTGTGACAGCGGCACCGGCGGTAAAAGGCCCCCAGAAATTATACCCGTATCCCGCGCTGGCCAGCTGTTCCAGCAGGCCCAAGTTACCGGCCGGCAGGTTATTTGCACTGCGGCGTTCCACTCCGCCGACTTCCAGGCGGCTGATGGTCAGAGAGAAGGCGCCCTGGTCCAGGGTCGGATAAGCCACACCCAGGCTGTCATGCACAGCGCCTCCGAACAACTGGGAATGCTGCAGCGCGACCGCGGCCTGAGGCAGAAAGCCAAGGCTGCCGGGATTCCAGTCCGCGACAAAAGGAGAAGT
>JAFGIQ010000239.1 GCA_016929575.1 candidate division FCPU426 bacterium | reverse complement strand
GCTGCCGAGGCCGCCTACCCCATGGCGGCCGTCCGGCGAAGGCCCAGCCCAAACATCCGTTTGCAATCAGTTTTTCAGAGGTTTCAAGCTATTTAAAAACCTGTTACCTGCGGATAGGGTTTTGATTTAATGTGGACAAGCGTGATGCAAAATATCAGCCCACTCCCCGGCGCATCCTGTGATATACTGCTTGAGATTCACGCCCTGAAGGAGAAAAGACATGGAAACAATGGTTATTCGCGGAGGCAGACGCCTGCAAGGGACGGTCACGGCCAGCGGCTCCAAAAACGCATCCCTGGCGATAATGGCCGCCTGTTTGCTGGCTGACGGAACTTCGCGCGTCACCAATGTCCCGGATGTCCAGGATATCCGCACCATGTGCACCATGTTGGAAATCCTGGGAGCCAGGGCCCGCATGCAGGATAATGTTTTCACCCTGGATCCCAAAGGATTCGCCAGCCGGCCGGCACCTTATGAACTGGTGAAAACCATGCGCGCCTCCATCTATGTGCTGGCGCCTTTGTTGTCGCGTTTCGGCAAAGCCCAGGTGGCTCTGCCCGGAGGATGCGCCATCGGCCAAAGACCCATTGACCAGCACTTGAAGGGGCTGGAGGCGCTGGGTGCGCAGGTCAGTTTGGAACACGGGTATATTCATACCGCCGCCCCGCACGGACTCAAGGGCGCGGATATATATCTGGATGTGGCCAGTGTGGGCGCAACCGTCAACATCATGCTGGCGGCGGTCTTGGCCGCCGGCAAGACGGTTATTGATCATGCGGCCTGCGAGCCGGAGATTGTTGATTTGGCGGAGGGCCTCAACCGCATGGGCGCCGACATCAAGGGCGCGGGATCCAGCCGCATAGAGATCAAAGGCCAGCGGCAGCTGGGCCCGATGGAACACCGCGTCATTACGGATCGCATCGAGGCCGGTACTTTGGCTGTGGCCGGCGCCATCACTGCCGGTGATATTACCATCCGCTCCTTTCCCGGCAGACACCTGACAGCGTTGGAAAAAAAGCTTGGTGAAGCGGGGGTGGAAGTCGTGCCTGCGGCTGGGGATGCGGTGCAAATAAAGCGCCTGCAGGAGCGTTTGGCGCCGGTGGATATTGTCACCCTCCCGTATCCGGGTTTTCCCACCGATTTACAAGCCCAGTGGATGGCTTTGATGTGCCTGGCGGCAGGCCGTTCGGTGGTGACGGAAACCATCTGGGAAAACCGCTTTTTACATGTGGCCGAACTCAAACGCATGGGTGCGGATATCCAAATCGAGGGATCGAACGCCTTGGTGCGGGGAGGCGCCCTGTTATCCGGTGCGCAAGTGATGGCATCGGATCTGCGCGCCTCGGCTGCTTTGATATTGGCCGGGTTGGTGGCAGAAGGGGAAACCACGGTCTCGCGCATATACCACCTGGACCGCGGATACGAACAGCTGGAGGAAAAGTTGGCCTCCCTGGGCGCCGACATCCAAAGGATCAGGGAATGAAAACCAAGATATTACTGCTGGGACTGGGTTTATGCTTGTGCATGCTTCAGCCAGCCAGGGCAGTCACCCCGACAGCCTGTTGCGGCCAATGGGTTTTTGATCCCCATATCCGTGCCGTGGTCAGGGAAAAGATTGCAGCCAGCGCTCTACACATCGAGGTGGCAGTGTTTAAACTGACGGATCGGGGGGTGATCGCTGATTTGGCCCGGGCTGCACGCCGGGGTGTGAGAGTGAGGATCATCCTTTGTCCTTCCCAGAAAAGCAATGATAAAACCGCTGCCGTATTGGCAAAAACGGGGGTTGAGGTGCGTTTCTATCCGCTGCAGCGGAAAAACCAGATCATGCATTTGAAATTGGCCTGCTTTGACAATAGCATGATGATTTTTGGAAGCCCCAATTGGACATACTGGGGTTTGACTCTGCATCATGAAGGCGTTTTGCTGATCCAGGCCCCGCAGCTTATTCAAGAGGCGGGCGCGCAGTTTGAAACGGACTGGGAGAAATCCGCACCATGGCCAAACCGGCAGGGATGGCACCACAGAGGGTTTGGCTCGGCGGGCAAGGGGGGAGAATTTTTCGGCAGCCTGCCGGCATGCGCCCTGGAATAGTCAACACACCGAAAATGGTGCGTAACACCCGCGTGGCGCAAAGTCGGGCATGCATATCTGTTTTTTTCAACCAGATGGGTGGGAAGTATGAAAAAGATACGTGTGCTGCACATTGTCACGGATGTGGAAGTCGGAGGAGTCCCTTATTACATACGCCTGATCATGCAGGGATTGGATCCGGAACGTTTTGAGGTAAGCGTGGCCACCTCCCTTTACAGCTCGCAAGTCGACTTTTTCAAGCACATGGCGTTTGCTTTTCACCCTGTGCCGCATTTGCAAAAATCAATCAACCCGATCAAAGATGTGCTGGCATTTGCCGAAATATACCGGATACTCAAAAAAAACCAATACGATGTTGTACACACCCACATGTTTAAAGCCAGTGTGTTGGGACGCATAGCCGCGAGATGGTGCGGCGTGCCGGCTGTTTTGTTCACCTCCAATGGTTTCAGGTTCAATTCTTTTTCTGAGGGCGTTTTAAAGCAGGCGGCCTATCAAATAGAGAAATGGTTTGCACGTTATTTTACGGATGTTGTCATCTGTGTTTGCCAGCAGGAAAAGCAACAGGCGCTGGCTAAAGGGATAGTGCTGCCGCACAAGCTTAAAATGGTGCCCACCGCCATTGATGTTGAAAACCGTCCTGTCATCGATCCGCAGGCCCGGGAGCACTATCGCCGACTGATAGGGCGTGAACCGGAAACCACGGTCATCGGCACCATGGGCAGGCTGGTCAAACAAAAGGATCCCATCACGCTGGTTAAAGCCGCTGGTGAAATGAAAAAAACACGGGATAATTTTCGAATTGTTTTCATCGGTGATGGCCCTCTGCGCAAGGCCATCCTGCGGCAGGCGCAACGCGATAAGCTGTCACGCCATATTGTCATTCTTGGTTTTTGCCGGGAAATAGACACCCTGATGAGCCTGCTGGATGTTTTCGTATTGCCATCCCTTTATGAAGGCCAGCCGCACGCTTTGATGGAAGCCATGCTGAACCGGGTGCCGGTTGTGGCCACGGATGTTGTCGGTATGCATGATTTGATCATCCACAACCACAGCGGCATACTGGTGCCGCCTGCGGACCCGCACCTGCTGGCAGACGCCATTCTCAATTTGCTTGGCAATACGGTGCAAAAGCAGATTTTGGTTGAAAATGCCGAGAAACACGTGCGCAATAATTTTTCGGCGCGGACCATGGTGGCGCAAATTGAGAGAATATATAAGGAATGTACAGCCAAAAAGAGATCTCCGGCAGTATTCGCGGACAGCAATGATATAGAATGACAAATCATATTTATTAGGCATTTATATATTTTAAATATCGGGTGTTTCAAAAAGAGACGCCGGCCAATAAGTTTGACTTGTTATGGAATTGATGATATTATATTATCAGAATATTTATTTGAGGTAAAACTATTCATGGAAATAGCATTGAGATTATTAACATATATATCTACGTCATATTCTAAAGTCGATTTATTGTTAAAAAATATGTTTGACATTATATTTTCAATTTCTGTTTTTATTCTTTTTTTTCCAGTTTTCCTCGTCATTGCCATAATGATAAAAATTGGTTCTCCTGGCCCAGTTTTTTATAACAGCCTGCGAATCGGAAAAAGTGGTTCTGTTTTTGTCATGTACAAATTCCGCACCATGCAAAAAGATGCGGACATGATTCTGCAGGAGAATAAAGAATTAAAACAGGAGTATGCTACTAAATTTAAAATAACCAATGATTATCGCATTACCGGCGTGGGAAAATTCCTCAGGAGATTCAGTCTGGATGAATTGCCCCAGATTCTTAATATTCTCCGCGGGGAGATGAGCTGGGTCGGCCCCCGGCCTATATTATTGGAGGAGAAAGACCGGGTCTCTGATTTACGAATGTCCGTATTGCCCGGGCTGACAGGTTTGTGGCAGATATGCGGAAAAAATGATTGCGAGTATTCCAGGAAATCGGAGTTGGATCGTCAATATGTATTGAAAAGAAATATACTCCTGGATCTGCTTATTATTATAAAAACCATTCCTGCCATCATCAAAGGCAACGGTTTTTATTAAAAATCAACTTCTGAAAAATTACCGGCAGGCGTCTCATTGGCATCGGAATTTGCCCCGATAAGAACCAGGGCCTGCCTGGCAGCAGATGGCTGCTTGACAAAAATAGTGGCGGCCCCAATAATAACGCAGGTTGGCAATCAAAGAAAACAGGGACAAGCCGGAATGTATGCTGAATGTATATGATCGCATAGCGCAAATATCCGTTCTCTTCTTTGCTTTTACGGCAGTCGCCAGCACCAGCATGCAAAACATCATCTTTTTTGGTGTTTTAAGCGGGCTGCTGTACATGGCGCATACACGGCAATGGCGCCTGGTTTCCACGCCCATGAATATGCCATTGCTGCTCTTGGCCCTCATTTTGGTCGTGTCTTCCTTAGTCAACGGACGGCTGAATCCCAGTCTTTTCGGCATCCGCAAAGTCGGGCTGATGGTCATTTTCTTTGCCACCGCCTGGGTTGCCGCACGCAATCCGCAGCCGGAAAAGTATGTGAACGCCTTCCTGCTGGGCGCATCCCTCTGCGCGGTCTGGTCGATCATTTCCCATTTTCTGGGCTGGGACGGAGGTCGTGCCCGCTCTTTTTCCGGCGACCACATGGCTGCCGGCGGGATGTATATGATCGGGCTGTTGGTGTCATTGGCGCGCGGCGTATATATGTCCGGCAAGGGGCGCTGGTGGTGTCTGGGCGGGGCAGCGCTTTTTTGCGTGGCCCTGCTTTTTACCTACACGCGTTCCTCCTGGTTGGGAGCCGCTGTGGGCATTGTCCTGATCAGTATTTTGAAAGACAAACGGCTGCTGGTTTTTTTAGGCGTTTTTATCCTGGCCTTGTTCCTTTTTCCCAATACACCCATTTCCCAAAGGGCGTCAACGCTGATCAACAATAAATATATATACAGCAATCAAGAACGTTTGTTCATGTGGGATACCGGCTGGCAGCTCTTCAAGGAGCATCCTTTCCGGGGATATGGAGTGGATAACCTTTCGCGGTTTTACGGCAAATACCTCCATCCCGACGCGTATATTATCCATCCCCCCCATGTGCACAATACGCTGCTGCAACTGGGCATTAATGGCGGTATTTTGGCCGTGCTTTTCTATTTGTGGTGGATGCTGGCCCTGTTTTTTTACGGCCTCATGCTTTGGAGACAGCATGCGGGTGAAAATCCATCCCCGGCCGGTGCCATCCTGGGCATAACCGCCGCCATGCTGGGATTTTTTACCAACGGGTTTTTTGAGTTTAATTTTGGGACCACGCAGGTGGTTTCGATTGTTTATTTTTTATCCGGTTTGTTGCCGGCATATGAAAGCGCGTGATCCGGATAGAGAAAGCGGGTCTGATGCTTTTGCTGACCCCGGCGAAGCTGTTTTTACTTGATAACGGGAGCGCCCTTGAAAAGGGGAATAACCAGGAGGTGTTGGGCAGGGCCGTTTCTCCGGCATTGCCGGGGTTTCCCAATGCCCATCCTGCGCAGGACTGCACCAGGACGCAGGGCGGACCTGTGCCGGGCTTGCCCAAACACACGGCACAGCGTTGCCAAAAATGATTGTTGACGATGGCGGGGGAACAAGTAAATGAAATTACTATTTATGGTAATCAAGTATCCGGCGGAAGATGATTTTTACCTTTTTTATTTTGTTCATCCCCGGGTGCTGGGATATATTGCGGCCGGCCACGAAGTAGAGGTGGTTTCTTTGACGGCAAAAGAAAGCTACTATTTTGAAAATATTCGGGTCTTGAGTAAAAAAGAATGGTTTGAAAAACGCAGGCATGAACAATATGATGCTGTCATAGCACACTCGCCGGGTATAAAAAAGCATGGCATGCCGATACTTCGCAGGCAGAATCAATTCAAGAAAATCGTGCTGGTTTTTAATGGCGCGGAGGCAATGAGAAGATATAAATACAACATTGACTGTTACGCCTATCAGAAAAAACGGTTTTATTTCTTGCGCCATAAAATACAGTACCTCATTGATTATCTGCGTGTGTATGTCTTTAAAATATTCATACTCTATTTTCTGTTGCGCCGGAAGATTAAAATCATCCTGACCTCGGCATGGCTGCAAAAATGTTTTTTACACGATATCGGCATCAAAAAAGACGTGCTGCAACAGCATATGGTCATTATTCCCAATCCGGTCGGGGACGCCTTTTTAAAGGGCAACTACCAGCCGGCTGTGGAAAAATACGCGGATTTTATAACCATCCGGCCCTTGAGTGAATATCGTTACGCCATGGATGCCGTGTGGAATATCGCCAGACAAAATAAGGATCACACTTTCCATATTTACGGGAAAGGGGATTTTTTTGAGCATTATGAAATTCTGCCCAACATGAAGATATTTCCCCGCTTTATCAAAAATGCGGATATCCCCGGCCTGCTTGATCATTACCGGGCTGCTTTGATGCCCACCCGTTCGGATGGCCAAGGCGTGATGGTTACAGAAATGGCCACGTATGGAATGCCCTTGATCACTTCCGATATTGAAATCGCACACGCAGTGCTGGCGGGGTTCAAAAACGTCGCCTTTATTGATAATGACCGGCCAAAATTAAATGCCACTGATTTTTTCAGGGAAATATCTTATAATTCTCCTGCGGAGAAACGGCACTACGCACATGAAAACACCTATCTGCGGGAAATGAAATATATCGAAGGAATCATCGATGAATAAAATATCACCTTATTTCATGCCGCTCTCTTTGATTTTTACCTGTCTGGCTTTGCTGGTATTGCCCTTTAATGGGCTTCCTTGGCTAAGGCTGCTGCTCCATGAAATTGCCCGGGAAGCCTCCTTTTACGCCATCTCTCTGGCAATCTTATTCTACGTGCTGGCTATGCTGTCGGGAAAAGCCAGGCTGGAATTTCCGGCCAGAAAGAGTTTTTATATTTTCCTGATTTTTATGGCCTGGATAGTCATTTCGGATTTGGTTAACCTGCCTCATTTGCTGAGCACTTCTTTTAGAGGAAGGCCCTCTATTGTGAGAAGCGTTCTGCAAATGGCCGTGTTGATGTACGGATTCGTCAACGCCCTGTTTTTTTACAATTTGAGCCGTCAACAGTCGGTAGACTGGCTATTCCTGTTTAAACGGTTTTTGCTTATCGGTTTTATCGTCACCTGCGCTTATTCCCTGGTTGAAATTGTATTAATCTACAAAATCACGCCTCTCATGCCGCTGTGCGCCGCGATACACGGCAGCTTGTCCCCCTACCTGCACTTGGGCCTGCCGGCGGAGTTTCCGTTGGTGCGGCTCAGCTCTATTTGCTATGAGCCGGCGTCTTTGGGTGTCTACGCGGCGGTGCTGACGCCTTTTATTTATGCCGGGATGGTCTACGGGTCCTGCAAGAAGAAGTATTATATCATGGCTTTTTTTCTCTACCTCATGTTGATTTTGTCGATTTCGCGGTCGTCTTATTTGGTGGCCGCGGCATCCGTCCTGGTGATCACTTTTTTCACTTTGCTGTGGGCAGATAAAATGTACAAGCGGCACGTCCTGTTTGCGATTGTCTATTCCGCATTATGCGTGCTGCTGATCACCATGTTTTTGCCGGACTCGAAGCACAAAAACCTCTACCGCCTGACTTCGGTCATGCGCTCGTTCGGCTGGAGTCCGAAGCAGGCATATTCACAGCGGATCCGGCAGATCCAGGTGGAAGAAAAACGGAAGCGGGCAGGGCCGCCCCTGCAGAAGTATTCCGAGGAAGAGCAGAAAGCCGTGAAAGAGGAAATAAGCAAGGTCGCCGGCGGGGCCAAAGAATCAAACCTGATCCGGCTGGGGCATATGATGACGAGTTTGAGGATCGGCATGGCCCATCCTGTTTTTGGGGCGGGACTGGGTCAGGACGGGTATCTTTTCAAGGAATATGTCCCGCAATGGGCCACCTACAATTGGTGGATAAAAAAAGACATGGAGGAGGAGATGCAGTTTAAGGCCTGGCCGGAAACCTACTCCCTCCATACGCGGATCATTGCCGAACTGGGATTTGTCGGCTTCATCTTATGGGCGGTTTTTTGGGTGGCGTTGTTTGTCGAGCATCTCGCTACCGTTAAAACCTTTACCCGGGCCGGGGAGGCGTACCCAAGCTATTTTTCACTTGCCTTGCTGGGAAGCATGTGTTCCATGCTCTGTATTGGCCTGGTGAATGGAAGTTTCAGGCCGTTGGGTTATTGGATCACCGTTGGGTTGATATGGTTCCTGTATGAATATGCTGTCCAGGCGCCCGGGGGAACGGAGACTGCTCATGCCGGAAATAAGCGTGATCATCTGCGCGTATAACGCCGAGAGGGATGTTGGCAATGCCATCAGCAGCATATTGGCGCAAACCTTTCAGGATGTGGAAATCATCGTTGTCAACGACGGCTCCACCGACCGGACCGCAGCCATGGTCGGAGAAATGGCGGCAAAAAACATCCGCCTGATAAACCATCCCCGCAACCTGGGCACGGCGTGCAGCCGCAACACGGGCGTGCAGTCCGCCTGCGGCAAATATGTGGCATTTTTGGATGCGGATGACATTGCCTACCCCCGGCGCCTGGAAACACAAAAACGGTTTCTGGATCAACACCGCGACATCTATTTTTGCGGTTCCTGGGCTGATTTTATTTTCGGGGATAAAATCCGGCAAATCCAATTCCCCGTGTCTGCGGAGGCTATCCGGAAATCGGCCTTGCTCATCTGCCCATTTCTCACTTCCGCGATTATGGGCAGGGCCGAGGTGTTCAAAGAAAATCCCTTTGCGGTTGTTTTTAAAAAGACAGGCGAAGATTATGATTTTTTTCTGCAAATCAATCGTCGGTATGCACTGGCCAATATTCCGGAAAGCCTGGTTGCCTACAAGTATTCCGGCTCTTTGTGGTATCGCCTCCGGGACCAGTATTGGAAGACTTTTGTCCGGTTTAGGGCGATGACGAAACATGGCTACCCCTTGACGCAAGCCTACTGCCTATTCATGCCCATGTTGATGATGTTGGTTCCACCTTCCGTCAAAAACAGCATTCGCCACAGATATCTCGAAGCGCGCCAAACTCCCCGCATCCGGGAGGACAACACCTAAACACGGCGGCAGCGGCGTTCTCGCCGTCGCCGGCGGTGAAGGTCATGAGCTGGAGGAGATCCATTGGCAGGCAAGATGCTGAATCAAACCGCCCGCGTGGCTAAAAACACCCTTGCCACCCTTGCCTCTGTGGGATTGAACAGACTTTTCAATTATTTTCTCATCATCTACATCGCCCGCATCTGGGGGGCGGAGGCCTTCGGGGAATATGCCCTGATCCTTTCCACTTTGGCCATTTTCGAAGTGCTGGCCGATTTTGGTCTGGAGACAGTCATGACCAAGGAAATTTCCCGAAACTCCGCTTCGCTGCCGCGTTACTTCGGGAATATGGTGTGTCTGCGCCTGATCTTCTCTTTGTTGGCGTTTGGCAGCATGATCGTCTTTTTATTTTTGTTGGGATCTTCAGGAGATTTGATCGGCCTGGCTGCGGTTGTGGGTTTTTCCGTTTTTTTTACCAGCAATGCGAAGCATTCCATCTCCATCATGACAGCCTACCAGCGCATGGAACTGCCGGCTTTGGCTTCCTTCCTGACCAATACCGGACGCGTCGTCTTTTCCATGATTGCCATCTGGAAAGGGGCGGGGATCATTTGGCTGCTGGGCATTCAGACCATGACCGCCATGCTCTATGCCGGACTGGTGTATTGCTTTTTAAAAACCATTACCCAGCCCCGCTTTGAAGTACACACGCGCAGCTGGAAAGCGTTGTTGCAGCAAGCCCTGCCTTTGGCTTTGGTGCAGTGGTTTGCCATCATGCACAGCCGCATAGACGTGGTCATGCTGGCGACTTTGCGCAATCAGGCGACCGTGGGATTTTATAATGCCGCTTATCGGCTGATGGAAATATTCTACCTCTGGGCGTCTTTATACAGTGGCGTGCTTTTCCCTGTCATTGCCGCCTATTTCGGCGTACAGCATGAAAAACTGAAATTTGTCTATGAAAAATCCCTGAAGTATTTCATCGTGATATTACTGCCCACCGCCTTGGGCTGCATTGCTTTTGCCCCGGACATCATCCGCATTATCTACGGAGAAAAATACACCGCCAGTGTGCCGGTACTGCAGATACTGATGTGCATATTGCCGTTTCTTTCTTTCAATTATGTGCACTCGCGTTACCTGATTGCCATGGGCCGGCAGAAGACGCTCATCATCATCCTGGCCCTGGGCACTGCCGCCAACATATGCTTGAATGCTGTTTTTATCCCCTATTATGGCGCCCTGGGGGCTGCGGCTGTCACCTGCATTTCAGAATTTCTTCTATTCATCCTGTACCTGGCCACGCTCAGGAAAGCGGCGCTTTTTGACTGGCCCGCCCTGGCGCGGAATTTTCTGCTGCCTGCCGGCGCAGGCCTGGGTATGGGGGGGATCTGGTACGGCTGGCATGATGGGAATAGTATTTTACGCTTGATCGCCGGAGGACTGGTGTATATTCTCATATTATTCCTGTTTGGTGTTTTTGACCGCCAGGATCGGGAAATCATCCGCAACCTCCTCCATCCGACCCGGTGATGACCGGCGGCTTGGCCATCCCCTTCGCTAGGGACCCCGCGCAGGCGCGGGGAGGAAGGCGGATATTCCTGCTCCGGGGATGTCGCCCTGCAAAATAAGTGTGTGCCGGGGTCAGCAGAGGCCCCCGGGCATGCCCGGGGGGCTCCATGGTCCGGAGGCAAGCGGATGCTGCCGGACAGAGGAAAGATGAATTCCCGGTGGGAAGGGAAAACCACGTTGAAAAAAGCACACATGTTTTGCAAAGACACCAAGACCGGAAACGAAAGGAACATGGCGGGAAAAAGTGCGGTTCTGTGGAAAAAAGTGTGGTTCAAATACCTGGCGGTAAGGGCCAAACAAAAGTATCCGGAAATTCAGCTGCAAATAAAAGAGGTTTTTTTAATCTGCAATGCCCTGGCAAATTATGCCAAACCCAATTTCATGATATTTGGAGCAGGATATGATACCCCCCTTTGGACAATGTGCAACCGGGGCGGCCGCACGGTTTTTCTGGAGGACGACAGGGCGTGGTATGAAAAAATCAAAGGCCTTTGTCCCGGGGCGGAAATATACCCGGTCAATTATCATACAGTATATTCACAATGGGAGGAATTGATTGACCGGGAAGAGGAATTGCAGATACCACTGCCTCCAGCGGTTATGGCAACCCCGTGGGATGTCATACTCGTGGATGGACCTTGCGGCGCCTATGCATGGTCCCTGCAGCAGTACGGAGTCGAACCGCCGGGCAGAATGGCGAGTATTTTTATGGCCTCCCGCCTGGCCCGCAACGGCGGCGATATTTTTATTCATGATTGTGACCGGACCGTGGAAAGGGTATATGCGGACAGATACCTGCAAACCGCCCATTTGCAGAAGGAAATCCGTGGACGCACCATCATGCGCCATTACCGGCTTGCCCGGTAACACCGTCCGCCTGGCGCAACCAAAGCTGGGTCAATGCCATGCATAAAGCCGATGCAGGAATGACTTGCACATCGCCGGCAAAGGATTCCCTCCCCCTGTGCATCCAGGGATTGTGGGTAGGGGAGAGTCTGTCATTGCTGGAACAGCTGTCCATTAAATCCTTTTTGGCAAAAGGCTACACCTTTCACCTCTATGTCTATACGGATGTCATGAATATTCCTGACGGAGTCGTGATTAAAGACGCTGCGCAGATATTGCCGTACCATGCCGTGTTTAAACTGCGGCGAGGAACGCACGACGGCAGTTATGCCCCCTTTGCCAATCTTTTCCGGTTTAAACTGCTTTATGAACGCGGAGGCATATGGAGTGACATGGATGTTGTCTGCCAAAAACAGCTCGACCACTTGCCATCCCATGCCTTCAGTTCTGAATTCAACCGGGAGGGAAAAATCGTTGTGAATAATACTTTCATCAAAATTCCCAAGTACTGCTGGTTGATGAAAGCCTGTTATTGGACTGCGCGGCTGTATCTCGCCTGGCGCCACATTCTTCACAAAGAGATTGTCTGGCGCAAGAGCGGCTCAGATATCCTGCAACGCTGGTTGAAAGTGTCGCCCTGGCTGCAAAAATATATTCTGACCCCACAAACCATTTGTCCTATACACTGGTTTGAACATGCGCAATTGCTGGATTGCACCCGGCCCTTCCACCTTCCCGAGGACACCCTGTGCATTCATCTCTGGCAGGAGGCGTGGAGGGCTGAAAGCGGCAGGGAGGATGAAGGTAAAACAGAATTTGATAAAAATCGGCGGTACTCCAAGGAATGCCTTTATGGCTATTTGCAAAGCCTGTTTTTATAATTACGGTGATCATTCTGCTTTCCCTCCCGCCTAGTCAGGGCGCCTCCTCCCGCAGGAGGGATCGGAAGGGGAGCAAAAAACCTTGCTTGCCGCAACCCCGCCGTGATATATTAATTTTTTGTTTTTAAAGAAAATAATTTCAGGGGATTACATGCGGGTAGTGAATTGTCAGACGCCGGTTGGGCAAGCGCTTTGGAAAAAACATGTTCGGCGGCAAACTGGCGCCTCGGATCCCAATTATATCCGCCGCGACCCCGTCACTTTGCGCATTTTTGGCAAACCCTGTTCGGCCCGGGAAGCGGCGGGCAGAATATTGGAGGATATTAGGCGTCAGGGTGACCGGGCCCTTTGCCGATACAGTTTTTTACTAGACGGTTTTAAAACTTCGGCCCCTGGATTAGCGGTTTCCACACAGGAAAAACGCCGCGCGGTCAAACAGGTTCCGGCTGCTGTGCAGCGGTCAATAAAAGAAGCGGCGGAGCATATTCGTGCATTTCACCAATCCCAACTGAGGAAAAAAACCGGTTCTGTTCGTCGGCCGGGGTGTAAAGTGTCAGAAAGGCGTTTTCCACTGCGCCGGGTTGGCATGTATGTGCCTGGGGGAGTGGCGCCCCTGATCTCCACCGTGCTGATGAATGCCCTGCCGGCCAAGGTGGCGGGTGTGCCTGAAGTGTATATGGCAACCCCGCCGGGAAGACAGGGGG
>JAFGIQ010000238.1 GCA_016929575.1 candidate division FCPU426 bacterium | reverse complement strand
TGGCCGGATAAATGGCTGGCACTAATCTCTGGCCGGATAAATGGCTGGCACTAATCTCAGTTAAGCATGGCTAGAAAAAGCATTAAAAGCTTGCATCTTGTATATGCTGTTTTATAATTACCTAGAGCCAAAAAGTGGCTGGCACCAGTCTGAATCTTTAAAAATGCAGTCATTATTTGTGGGGAGGATAGGATAATGTTTAAGAAACAACTGGTTATGCTCATGCTCACTATGTTGTGTCTTCTGGTATTTGCTTTTTCATCCACAGCTACGATACAAATTCCTAAAAGAATGAATTATCAGGGCTATTTGACGGATTCTTCAGGTACGCCGATTAATGGAACCAGGAATTTGCGTTTCCGTTTATATGATGCGGGTGGAACATTATTGAATTGGGTTGAAACACATAACAGCGTCACGATTACCAACGGTATTTTTAACGTGGTGTTGGGCGCTGCTTCGGCTCCGCAGGCAATCCTCGTTAATGAAACTTTCCGGGAAGCCTATTATTTGCAAATTGAGGTGTATCATCCGCCATCAGGACCTTGGGAAGCCATGTCGCCCAGGCATTTGCTGACGAATGCGGCATATGCCATGGCTGCCAGAAAAGTGGTCTGTCAGCAGGTCTTGACTGTGGCGCACGACGGCGGAGATACGAACACGGTGAGCGGCGCGATCGATATGCTAATGGGCGCCGGGGCTTTTAATGGCAAGGCGCTGTCGCCGGCGCCGTCCATCAGTAACCAATGGGTGATTGAGGTGCAAGCAGGGCGATATCAAGAACCCGGGACCATCTATCCCACGTATACCGGAGCGGTGACAATACCCAACTGGGTGACTGTGCGCGGGCAAGGATGGGATGCGACGGAATTGTATATGCAGAGCCGCACGATTATTTTATCCACGGGCTCGGCTTTGGAATCCCTGTTTATATCGAGCGATGCCGCGCCTATTATATCCGCAGCCAGTGTAAGTTATCCCTATGTGCGTGAATGTAAAATTGAGGATGCAGCAGATACCAGTTCTCCCGCCATTGACATCAGTGGTGCGACCCGGGCGGATATTGTTGATACGTCCATTATCTTTTATGGGGTATTTTCATCGCGTACCGGCATTCTGGCCGGCGGCAGCAACAATTGCAGGGTGGAAAATTGCGTGGTGGACTTCCGGCAGGCAAATCCTTCCGGCAGCGCGTGCATAACTGACGGAGGGACCGCGGCGACGGATCTGTTTGTTCTCGAAAACACCTGCATGTACCAAAGCTCCGGCGCTGCCGGATCCTCGATCGGTATTGGCGTGCGTCCTGGCAGCACCGGGCGCGTGAGTTTTAACGTGACGTACAATGGCAATGCGACCTATGATTTCTGGAATACTGTCGGTAATATCCCGATTGTGATTGGGTATGGCGGTCCGAACGGCATCTGCAATCAGAACAGCACAGGGGCGCAAGTGGCGGCGTTTTAATATGCAACCGCGAATTCCCCGGCCTAACTTCGTGACATGAGAGGAATAGCATTATTGAAAAACATGTAGAGGCCGGGGGCATCTCCGCCATCAGCGGAGATGCGGCGTAAGACAATGCCTTTCTACCACCCAGATCAAAAATCCCCGCTCTTCAGAGCGGGAATTATTAATCCGGATGTACTGGGAGAGGATTATGAAAAAGAAAATGTGGCACCTGTCCGTATGTTTGCTGCTGATGGGCAGCGGACTGTGTGCAATACCTGCGTTTGCGCACAGCAATTTTACCTCGGCCAATTACATTGGTGTGGATGATGTCCAGGACTCCGGAGGAAATACGGCGGTTTCCGCACACTATGGAGTTTTGCCTGCCATCTGCCAAACCGGCATCGACATTATCACTTCCACAAATTATATAAATTACGCGGGGTTTTTACATGCGGCTTTTTTGAATCCCACGGTTACTGCTACACCTACGCCCACGCCCAGCGCGTCAGCAACTCCCACCCCCACAGCAACCCTTGAAATGGAGTCGGCCACATATACTCTGACATCGACTTCAACACCGCTGGTCTCGCCGAGTTCAACGCCTACGGAAACCATGACGCCCACCTCCACCGATACGCATACGGCCACAGCGACCTCAAGCGGGACACCGGATTACACTACGCCGACTGACACGCCCACCTCCAGCCCGACGGCCACAGTGAGTTCCACCCGGACCGTTTCGGCGACCAGCACGCCCACGGCATCCATCACTCCCACCGGAACCATAACGCCTACGATTACCATGACTTCCACTATTTCGGTCACCGTGACGATTACCCCCACGGCAACGATTTCACCGACCATGAGCATAACGCCGACTTTGACCACTACGCCGGATTTGCCTGCGGCCATTGATCAGACCGTGGTTTTCTATCCGCATCCGGCGCGGGTGGGGCAAAACGCCTTTTTTGCCATCCGCATCAGAGACAACATCCTCCAGAGCCAGGAAGATTGTCCGGTGGAGATAAAGATTTATAACATGACCGGGGAAAAGGCCGCGGAAATAAAAGTGCGGTGCCATGCAGGTTTTAATCAGGTGCCGTTGGCTACCGGGGACATGGCTGCCGGGTTTTACTTCTATCGTGTATGGATCAATGGCAAGGCGGAGGATGCCCGGAAACTGGTGATGATAAAATACTAGGGATACAATAAGGGCCTGCTCACGCATCGTGATGGAAGGAAAAGTATTTATAGAGGCGCATGATTTATGCGCCTCTATTTTCATTTCCTTGCGGACGAACCCGGGTTGGAAGAGGATATCGTCCGGGAAGATATGCATTATTGCCAATGCCAGGGTTTTTCTTTTCATTGAAAGCAAACTAAGGTAATATATTTTTTGAAAAGACAATCTTATAGATCAGGAGGAGAAGATGGCAAAGCAATGGATGGCAATAACCGGCGTGCTGATCATGGCGCTGGGCGGTTGCGCCGGCACGCAAACGCAAATTTCACCTGAAACGGAGGAGAAAAAAAGCGAAGCCATGACCAGTGAAACCGCCAAATTCATCGAAGCTGTGATTCAAACAGAAAAGGGTGAAATTGTTTTTAAATTTTATCCCGAGGATGCGCCCAAGACGGTCGCCAATTTCATTACGCTCGCCCAAAAAGGTTTTTACGACGGTCTGACATTTCACCGCGTGGTGCCGGATTTTGTGGTCCAGGGAGGATGCCCGCGCGGCGACGGCACCGGCGGCCCCGGGTACACCATCAAGGCGGAATTCAATTCCCGTCAGCATTTAACCGGGACCGTGGCCATGGCACGGGCCATGGATCCGGATTCGGCCGGCAGCCAGTTTTACATCTGCCTGGCACGCACACCGCATCTTGACAACCAATACACGGTTTTCGGACAAGTGACCAAAGGCATGGAGGTGGTGCAGGCGATAAAGAAAGGGGACCGCATGCTCAAGGTGACAGTGCGGTAAAGGCGTGCGGACAGACTGCTGCAGGATGCGGGGCGGTGATGATAGAAGAGGTGTGCTTTGCTGCTGCAGAAGATGCGGCAGAAAAAAATTGCAAAAACAAAAAAAAAATGTATTAAACCACGGAAGATGTGTTATAAATACAATAGTAACCGTGATGGTTTGACGAAAATAAAACCATTACCAAAGGAGGTGAGAGAATGGCAGTGAAGAAAAAAGCGGCGAAGAAGGCAGTGAAGAAGAAGGTCGCCAAGAAAAAGAAGTAAATAGAGCACCATCAGGTGAAGTGATATTTCCTGAAAACCGGGGGGGCGGTGACGCCCCCCCGGTTTTCATTTTGGGGGATCCGTGAAAATAGAGGAAGCGTGCCCGGGCGTCGGGGGGGGCAGTGCGCGCATTTTGGACAGCTTGATACAAGTTAAAACAGACGATGATCTTTCTTGACAGAAAGCAAGCGACGCGGTAATGTCGTGGTAATACATTATCCTTTAATCTGGTTCTGCGAGACTAGAAAGGGTGCCATGAAAAGACCAAGCCATCAAACCACCTCCCTTTGGGCAGCACGCAGGGGAGGTTTTTTTATGACTGCAGCAAGACCGGATAGGCAAAGCCATGATAGTGGCACTCCCATCCCACAGAGAGTGTGAACAAGGGAAAAGGTGGCGAAGATGAGAGAAAATAAAATTATGGATGCGGAGAATATCCGCCGCGCCGTCATGCGCATTGCGCATGAAATCTGTGAACGCAACAAAGGCGCCGAAAATCTGGTGCTGATCGGTATTCTGCAGCGGGGGGACGTGCTGGCCCGGCGCATGGCCCGGCACATTGGCAGCATTGAAGGCAAAGAACCGCCGGTGGGTGTGCTGGATATAACCTTTCACCGCGATGATGCGCATCAAAGCAAGTCCAGACAGATAAACAGGCAACCGACCCACCTGCCCTTTGATTTGGAGGGCAAAAGGGTGGTTCTGGTCGATGATGTGCTCTACACCGGCAGGACCATCCGGGCGGCCATGGATGAATTGAATGATTACGGACGACCCCAATGTATTCAACTGGCAGTGCTGGTTGACCGCGGACATCGCGAGCTGCCCATTCATGCAGACTTTGTCGGCAAGAATGTCCCGACCTCGCGCCGGGAAAAAATAGTGGTGCGTTTGCAGGAACAAGACCAGAGCGATGAAATCAGCCTGGTTCAGCCTGAACAGGAAAGGTGAGGGAGAGGGGTGAGATATTGGGATTGAAACGCAAAGATCTGTTGACGCTGCAAGAGCTCGGCGCAGAAGAGATCCTCCACATTCTCGATACGGCCGCATCCTTCAAAGAGGTAGTACAGCGGCCGATAAAAAAAGTGCCGGCTTTGCGCGGCAAAACCGTGGTGAATCTTTTTTTTGAGCCCTCGACCCGTACCAGGACCTCTTTTGAGCTGGCCGCCAAGCGGCTTTCGGCGGATGTGGTCAATTTTACCGCGGGGAGTTCCTCCTTGGTCAAGGGCGAGAGCTTGCTGGATACGGTCCGCAATATAGAGGCCATGAATGTCCATACGATCATTATGCGCCATTCCTGTTCCGGGGCGGTCCACCTGGTGGCGCGTCACTGCCGGGTTGGTGTGGTTAATGCCGGCGACGGCACCCATGCCCACCCCACGCAGGGCTTGCTCGATCTTTTTACGATCCGGGAAGTAAAAAAATCTTTTGCCGGACTGACGGTCACCCTGGTCGGAGACATCACGCATTCGCGGGTGGCCCGCAGCAACATCCACGGGCTGCTTGCTTTGGGTGCCAAGGTGCGCGTCGTAGGCCCGGCGACGTTGATTCCCAAGTCCATCGCGCAGCTCGGCGTGGAAATACATTACCGGCTGGAAGAGGCCATCGCCGGCGCAGATGTGATCAATATTTTGCGCATACAGCTGGAACGCCAAGACGGCCAATATTTTCCGAGCGCGCGCGAGTATGCACACTTATACGGCGTGAATGCGCGCCGGTTGAAATTGGCCAAACCGGATGTCTTGATCATGCATCCGGGCCCCATGAACCGGGGCATAGAAATATCTCCGCGCGTGGCCGACGGACCCAACTCGGTTATCTTAAACCAGGTGACCAACGGTGTGGCCGTACGCATGGCCGTGCTGTATCTGCTCTCCGGGGGTGAATCCGATGAAAACCCTGATTAAAGGCGGCCGGATTCTGGATCCGGCGACCGGGCATGACGCCATCGGTGATTTGTGGATTCAAGACGGGAAAATTGAATCCATCACCCCTCCCGGAGCCAAGGCGCCGCAAACCAAGGACCATGTCATTTCTGCAGCAGGATTGGCGGTGGCTCCAGGCTTGGTGGATATGCATGTGCATTTGCGCGAACCCGGGGCGGAATACAAGGAGACCATTGCCTCCGGAACGCGGGCGGCGGCGGCCGGCGGGATCACCAGCGTGGCCTGCATGCCCAATACCGATCCGCCCATTGACAACCTGGCCATGGTCGAGCTTGTTTTATCCAAGGCCAAATATCAAGGCGTAGTCAATGTATACCCGGTGGCCTGCGTCACCCGCGGGCGGGAGGGCAAGGTGTTGACCGAGATGGGTGAATTGAAAGCCGCCGGGGTGGTGGCTGTATCCGATGACGGTGATCCGGTATCCTCGCCCGCCCTGATGCGGTGCGCCTTGCAGTACGCGGGCATGCTGGATCTGCTGATGATCAACCACGCGGAAGACAAAGGCCTTTCCGGCAAGGGTGTGGCGCATGCCGGTTTTCAGTCCATGCTGCTTGGTTTGTCGGGGATTCCGCGTTCGGCGCTGGAAGTGATGATCGCCCGGGACCTGATTCTGGCGGAGGAAACGGGCAGCCGTATTCACGTGCCGCATGTCTCGACCGAGGGCGGGGTGCGTATGATTCGCGAAGCCAAGGCCCGCGGAGTATTGGTGACAGCGGAAACCGCCCCGCATTATCTGGTGTTGACCGACGACTCCCTGCAGGGCTATGATACCAATGTGAGGGTCAACCCGCCCCTGGCGGAGCAAAAAGATCAGGAGGCCTTGCTGGCGGGATTGCGTGATGGAACCATCGATGCCATAGCCACGGATCATGCCCCGCATTCACGGCGTGAAAAGGAGATGGAATTTGCACTGGCTGCCCCTGGCATCTGCGGTTTGGAAACCTCGCTTTCCTTGATCTTGACGGCGCTGGTGGAAACCAAGATACTCACCCTGCTGCAGGCTGTTCAATGTATGAGCTTCAATCCGGCCCGGATTCTAAAGATTCCCAAAGGGACGCTTAAGCCCGGCGCGGACGCGGATGTGGTTGTTTTTAATCCGCAGGCCGAACGGGTGATCCGTGCTTCCGCGTTTTTAAGCCAGGCGGACAACACGCCTTTCGACGGCTGGAAAGTCAAAGGGGAGGTCGTCATGACCCTGGTGGGCGGCCGGAGCGTGTTTGAAAATAACGAGCACACCAAAGCAATCCATCCGGCCTAAACGGCGCGAATGGTGTAAAAAGAGGTAAACGGGTGAAGGCACGAATAGTGCAGGCAGACCATTTCCGATCCTATCATCATTTTGTCCTCAAAGCCCCCAGGCTGGCGCGCCAAGCCAAACCAGGACAATTTGTAGAAGTGAAAATCGAGGGGGAGCAAGCACCATTTTGGCGCCGCCCTTTTGCGATCTGCCGTGTACACGGACAATACTGTGAATTGCTGGTCAAGACGGTCGGCCGCGGCACAGGGTTGCTGGCGCAGAAAACCGCGGGCGAGGAGGTGGATGTATTGGGCCCGTTGGGCCGGGGTTTTTCCTGCCAAGGCAAAAGCAGCGTGATCCTGGTTGGCGGCGGTTTCGGCGTGGCGCCGCTGCTTTTTTTAGCCGAAGTATTGCGGCGAAAGGGCCGGCAGGTGAAGGTCCTGATGGGAGGCGGTTGCCGGGACGATCTTTTGTTGCGGCGGGAAATGAAGCAAACAGGCGCCACCGTGGTCTGCACCACCGAAGACGGCAGTGCGGGGGCAAAGGGGCTGGTGACCAAGGCACTGGAGCAATGCCTGCGCAAAAAATCAGCACAAACTTTTATTGCCGCTGCAGGACCGAGGCCGATGCTGCAGGCTGTTGCCCGGCTGGCAAAAGCCTATCACGTGCCGGCGGAAGTTTCATTGGAAGAAATGATGGCCTGCGGATTGGGAGTATGCAACGGCTGTGTGGTCAAGGCGGCGGGGCGCTATCAACGGGTGTGCAAAGACGGCCCGGTTTTTGACGCGCATACCGTCGCCTGGGAGGAGCGCACCAACCCATGAGGCCCGCGTTGGCAACCACCCTGGGAGCAATCACACTGCGCAATCCGGTGCTGCTTGCTTCCGGCACCTGCGGATACGGCACGGAGTTAAAAGGGTATGTGAAATTTGCCCGCGTGGGCGGCTTGGTGGCCAAGAGCATCACCTTGTCCCCCCGCCCGGGAAATCCCATGCCGCGGGTGGCGGAATGCGCCGCAGGCATGTTGAACGCCATCGGCCTGGCCAATGTGGG
>JAFGIQ010000237.1 GCA_016929575.1 candidate division FCPU426 bacterium | reverse complement strand
GCGGGTCCCGTCGTAGCGCGCACCGGCCATAAAGACCTCCACGTAATCCGTGGCCGCATTGGCGGTAATGGTCAGACCGTTTTCCGCCGAGCCGGAACTCACGACCGGCGCCGCATAGGTGTTGTTGCCGCCGGTCTGCAGGTTCACCGGCAGCAGATTAAAGGCGGTGAGGGTATTGCCAAAAATACCATTGTTGACCGTACCGCTGCCTGAAACCTGCACACAACTCTGAAAACGGTCGGCGGCAACCATGTTTCCCTGGCCGCCCGCAAGTCCCAGTTTGTTGTCATGGGACCCGTTCCAGATGGCAACGCCTGCCGGATAGGGCGAAGCAAATGCCACCGGAATTCCATTGGGCAGCACGCCGATTCTATTGCCGATCAGGGTGTTGCCGTGCGCATCTGTCAAAGCCACCTCGGTGCAAAAAACATTGTTGGCAATGAGATTGCCATATGCGGGGTTGGTGCCGGTACTGTTATTTAGCCGTAGTGATTCCGCATTTTGAAAAGTGGCATCCGAAACTGTTCCGGCAGCATTGCAATCCACATAATTGTTCAATATCATGTTGTTGCTGGCGCTGGCGCAGAGAATGGAATACCTGTTCGTGCTGCTGCCGGCAATGACATTGCGGAAATTATCGTGCATTCCGCCGAGCAAAGTGCCGCTCGGCAGGTTCGTGATTTCCACTGCATTATTGCCATTGGCCAGGCCGCTGCCGCCGTCAGCGGTCAAACCAATATAATTTCCGGTAATACTGTTGCCCTGGCCGTCGGTCACCCGGATGCCATATTGGCTGTTGCCGCTGATCACATTGCGCTGGGTGATTCTGTCGGTTTCAGTCACGCCGATGACGTTTCCGCTTCCTGCCAGGAGAATGCCTTGATAATTGGGAACAGCGCCGGCACCTGCAATATTCGTCCCGATATAATTGCCGCTGATGGTGTTGCCCTGACCTTGGCAGCGGATGCCGCCGGACAAAAGTGAAGCATGATAGTTGCCGGAAATGACATTGCCCTGGGTCTCATCCCGGAAACCGCCGATCAGATTGCTTGCCCCCTGCAAAATATACACGCCGTAATAGTTGGAAAAAGCCGTGTCGTACTGGTTGAGGCCGATATAATTGTTTTGTACGCTGTTGGCATACGGGGGGGCAGTGCCGCTGAAAAGGATGCCTGCATCTGTGCCCGAGCCATTGCCATTGCCCGCGATGATGTTGCCGCCGGTGGAAGAAGTGATACCGATGATGTTAAAGCTGGCGCCTTCGAGCAGGTGGATGCCGCTTTCCGTATTGGGAACAGCGGAAAGCTGATCCGCTGACAGGCCGATGATATTTCCTGACACAATATTGTTGGCGCACATTTCACCCTGTAAACGCACGCCCACGGTGTTGCCGGATAGAACATTATAATTCTGTCCGCTGCGCGTCCCCCCCACCACACAATTGGCCGAATTATACAGATTCACCCCCACAGTTTGCATGCCCAGGGCGGCAGTGCCGGCATTGTTGGTTCCAAAATAACTGCCCCAGATGCTTATGCTCGTGCAACTGTCCAAAGAAATGCCCGCAGTCTGGTTGTGGGCAACAATGTTGCGGAAGGTTCCGCCAGAACCGCCGAAGGAACAATTGCTGACACTTTGGGCATAAATACCGTAGTTGTTCGGCCCGGAGCTGATGTTGTTGGTCCAATCAGTGCCCAGCCAGCAGTGATTCACATAACAGGCGTTTGACTGGATGCGGACAGCCTGGTTGAAATTGACAATACTGAGATTGCTGATGGTGACCGATCCGTTGTTGGTCACGTTGATATTAAAACAATTATAGCCAAGTGGACCGCCGCCTATGAGTTTCACGTAATTGCCGCCATTCCCGCCGTCAATCTGCACGGATTCCACAATCTGCGGCAGTCCGGAGCCGATGGTGATGACATTGTTGGTCCCAAGGGTGAACTGGATGATATCCGTCTCACCCGGATTGGCGTTGGCATTGAGCGTCTCTATGGCTCCGCGCAGGGTATAGGTGTTGCCGCCTGCATCCGCCGTGCTGGTCACATAAAGAAGCGTTGCGGCCAAAACTTCCGAGCTCCAGCCCGCCAAAATAATAGCGGCCAAGAGAATTCCTCCATATATGCGCATGCTTCCCTCCGCCGGCAATCTTTTTTAACGCATCCATCAATGTCTTGGAAAAGACTGGAGTTTATTCTAATCGATACAGGCCATGCGGTCTATAAAAATACATTGTCTGCGATTATGCCCAAACGCCTCCTTTTTTATAGAAAATCCTTTAATAATAAGGTATTTTATTATGAGATTATTGGCGGAGAACACGTATGACGGATACCAAAAACAGGGCACCCATGACCACCGCCACTATCCCTGCTTGGGCGGATTGGCCTGATGACAAAGTGCTTGAACTGCGTCTGTGTGATTTAAAACTGGATATCCGCTCCACGTATTTGGAAACCTGCATCCAGAGTTTGTACCGGGAGCTTCAGGAGCGCGGCCTGCATTTCCAGCCCCTTTGTTACCTCGGTGACGAATGGTTCTCGCCGGACAGCAGCCCTTCCATTGCCATCCCCTTTTATCTGGCCCATCCCCGTTTAAAACAGCTGGAAAAAAAATTCATGTTGGAGGTCGAAGGCGACAGTGAGAGCGAGTGCATGAAACTGCTCAGGCATGAAACCGGCCATGCGCTCTGCCACGCTTTCGGCCTGCCGCGCCGACGTCTTTGGCAGGCGGTCTTCGGTTCCCCGAAAAAGGAATTCCGGGATTTCTACCATTACCAGCCCTATAGCAAAAGCTTTGTGCGCCACCTGGAGAATTGGTATGCCCAAAGCCATCCGGAGGAAGATTTCGCCGAAACCTTCGCCGTCTGGCTCACCCCGGCATTAAACTGGAAAAAACAGTATGAAGGCTGGCCGGCCTATAAAAAATTGCTGTACACAGACAAGCTCATGCGTGAATTGAAGGGCAAAACACCGCCGCGTTTTAAAATTGAAAAGCCGTTCGCCATCTCGCGCCTTAAAATGCGTTTAAAAACCCATTATGAAAAACGCCGCAAATTCTACGCCGAGGACGATCCCGCACTTTTTGATTCGGATCTCAAGCGTATTTTTCCCTCCCTGGACGCAGAAGGCCAGCGCAGCGTCCCGGCTTCCACTTTTTTGCTCCGGCAGCGAACCCTGCTGCTTGCCGTCATACCGCATTGGACACACGAAAGGAAATTCACGGTCAACCGGCTGTTGCGCAAACTGGCGGCACGTTGTGCCGAGCTTAAACTTCCCGCTCCCAAAGACGAAGACCAGGCGCGCGCCGAAGTCATTGCTTATCTGACGGCCTTGGTTTCCAATTATCTGTTTACCGGCAAATTTAAGGGGCATTTGTGAAACTGCCGCGCCGCACCTTTCGCAGATGCCCGCCGGGGCATGTTTGCCAAACCAGGCATCCTTCGCCGGGAATGCCTCCACAGGTGGAACACGAAACATGAAACAGAAGCTCAAAGTACTTATCATCTTTGACGTGCCCGAACGGCCCACCAGCACCGACTGGTCCCGGCATTTTCGTCCCGAAGACTGGAAAAACGAACTTGACATTATCCAGGCGGTAAAAAAAATCGGGCATGAGGTGCGCTTGCTGGGCGTGCACGATCGTATCCGCCCCTTGATCACTGAAATCCGCAGGCATCCACCGGATATTGTCTTCAATCTCCTGGAAGCATATGTGAACGACCGGCGGCACGAAAGCAATATTGCCGGTCTATTGGATCTTTTAAATGTCAAACACACCGGCTCCGACGCCGCCACGCTTTCCATCTGCCGCAACAAACTTTTTGCCAAGCGCATCCTGGCGCCGCACCGGATTAAAACACCGCGCTCCGTGGTTTTCCCCCTGGGCAAAACAAACCGCAGTTTAAAAAACCTTAAATTCCCGGTTTTCGTCAAGCCGCTGGGGCAGGGGGGATCTGACGGCATAGCCCAAAAATCGTTTGCCGAAGACACCCCGGCCTGCCTGGAACGCGTCCGTTTCCTGCATGACCATCTTAAAACCGATGCTTTGGTGGAGGAATACATTGAGGGCCGGGAAGTGTACGCCAGCGTCATCGGCAATCAGCGCTTGCGCGTGCTTCCTTTGCGTGAAATGATTTTCACGCAATTTCCGGAGGAGAAGCCCAAATTCGCCACTTTCAAATCCAAATGGGATGACTCCTTCCGCAGAAAGTGGGGCATCCAAAATATTTTTGCCGCTCCCCTGCCCAACGGCATGGAGAAAAAAATCGCGCACATCAGCAGGACGGCGTTTAGGGCTCTAAACCTGCGGGGCTACGGCCGCCTTGATTTGCGCATCACGCCCGAAAACGAGATTTATGTCATTGAAGTGAATCCCAATCCCGCCCTTACCCGCGAGGACGAAATCGCCCAATCCGCCCTGAAGGCTAAAATATCCTACCCCCGGCTTCTGCAGCGTATTTTATGGCTGGGATACCAATCGCAATAGCAGCCTGGTTTGCACCCGGCGCTCAGAAACGGATCACGTGTCCCAGACAGGCCATGCCGGCCACGGTCAACAGCTGCAACATCCAGGGAATGGCAAATACGCCGGCCAGGCCGAACACAAAGGGAATCCAGTTGGCGGGATTGGAGTGGGGCGGATGAATGCGCAAATGCAGAAGCCAACCACCTTTCCCTTGGCAGGCGCGGGCTCCCCTGCCAAGGGGATGGATTTGCCTTAGTATTTATTTGGCAGAACCGGGCATATGCGGTTTTGGCAGGCCGGACAGACCCATAAGCGTACCTGCAACAGGGCAAGGAACAGCAATCCCCAAAATATCAGGCCGAACTCCCTTTGTTGCCAGAGCCAGTATTGCGGAAACAGCACCAAGAATCCCATAGGAATAAAGGTGCCGCACAAATCCCACGCCGTGTATTTGCCTGGTTTACGGCTTGGTAAATATCGGGTCAGCCAACCAGGCATGACATGTCCACAGCAGGTCAGTCTACAGACGCACTTGGCGCAATAAGAATAGCATATCAGCAAAGGCAGGAGAATGATGCTCATCGCATACATCCAACCCCACCATGGGCTTCTTATCACCACCGCTGTTAATCCCAGCCCTATCGCCGCAACTCCCAGCATGAGTGCTATGAAACCGTGTATCTGATTTTTTATCATCATGCCTCCTGGATGCAGGGTAAAGAAACGTCTTGCCGTCTCCTTTGCCCCAACATTCCTCTAAAAAAACCCCTTCACCCGCAAATAACCGCCGCTCCCCTGTAATCCCCCGTATTCACTGTCCGCAGTGCCGCGCAGGATATTTTCCGCTACCGCGATGGTCGCATGGTCTGCATAGACGTACTCCTAAACGGGGGCCAAGACCAGGGGCAGGCGGTTGGAATCCGCCCCTCCGATCACCCACCATGGTTTGGATACGCAAAACTCAACGTATCTCGTGTAGATTTTTTTAAACACGGTTTTCATCCCTCCGTACGTTCTGCGCTCCATGCCTGGTTCCCCCGGCACACACCCCTTCGTCCGCCCGCGTTTTTATCCGGTGCGCTGCAACCCCTTGAACAACAAGCTCATCACCACTTCGGTCATGGCTTCTGGCATAAAAGGCTCCACAAAAATATGCTGCAGGACAATCCCGTCCACCAGGCCGATCAATAAACGGGCCAGGCGGTGGGTGTCAGCTTCTCGCATCTGTTTTTTGATAATAGCCTGGTTCAACAGGTTTTCCAGAATGGCCATGATGGCCTGATACATGTCCCGCATGGCCCCCTGCATGGACTGTGCAAATTCACCCTGCATCTGGCCATAGATGGAATACATAATATGAAAAAGCTCTTTTTGTTTTACCGCTGAATCAAGCCAGCTCCTGATCAAGCGCCGTAATATATCTTCAAAATGGTCTTCGGCGCCCAGCTCTTTTTTAACCTGATCAATGGCGCTTTCGCAAAACTGCTTGGTCATGGCGTGAAATAATTCCTCTTTGCTTTCAAAATACCAATAGAGCGTGCCGCGGCCCATGCCCGCGGCGATGGCAATTTGGCTGATGGTGCTCTTGTAAAATCCGTATTTTCCAAAAACCGCAACTGCCGCCCGGATGATGCGTTGGCGCTGCGCCTCTTTTTCCTCATTTGTAATTGCGATTTTTTTTCCAGGCGAAAGAACCATGACCTGCCTCCGGTAAAATTGCAGAGGGTTCACTTTGCATGTTCTTTTAAATTAATGAATCTCTCCGGGCTGAAGCCCGGAGTTTCTCCCCCTTCGGAGAAGGGGGCTGGGGGGATTGGCTTTCTAAGCACACAGCGTGC
>JAFGIQ010000236.1 GCA_016929575.1 candidate division FCPU426 bacterium | reverse complement strand
TCGCCTCTGCCAGTGCACTTTTTATAAAGCACGGCACGCGACGTATCACCATTGAAGAAATATGCAAAACCGCGAATGTCAGTAAAGTGACGTTTTATAAATTTTTCAAGAATAAAGTGGATATCGTCAAAGCGGTCGTCAGGCAAATATATAATGAAGCAGAAGCGCAGTATCGCGCGATCATGGCAGCGCCGGTTTCCTATCGGGAAAAAGTGGAACGCGTGCTGCAGATGAAAATAAAGGCCAGCCGCGAATATAGCGATGATTTCATCCGGGATTTAATGGAATTGGACGCGGAGATCAGGGCGTATATCATGGAGCAGTATCAAAAGAACCTGCAATACGCGCTGGAAATGCTGGAGCAGGGCAAACGGGAAAAGGTGATTCGTGCTGATTTGAATCCGGACTTTTATGTGCTGATGCTGGGGTATGTCAATGAGATGTTTAAAGACGAACGGTTCAAAAAAATATTTCCAGACTCGCGCAAACGCACGGAAGAGCTGGTTAAATTCTGGTTCTATGGCATGTTTGACGCCATTGGTTGATTTTGTCAAAATCACAGCAGTTGATTAAGGGAACAGCCGGTCGGGAGGTTTTACGCAGCGGCGGTCTGCTGTGCGATTCTCTTCCTCGGTTCCGGACCAAACGATGCCAGGAGGGATCTTTCATGAGACACGTTATTACTTTAAGCCTTTTACTGTACCTGCTGCCCGCACACAGCCGTGCCGCCGAGACAGCCAGCGATATCATCCGGAAAGTGGATGGCAACCAGGTTTTTAGCACGGAAACCTTCAAGGCTAAAATGGTCATTGCCAAGGACAAACGGACCCTGACCAAAACCTTTTACGGCTACGGACAAAAGCAGGATATGAAGTCCTTTATGGAATTCACCAATCCCGAGGACAAGGGTGTCAAATACCTCAAGCTTGACGATGAACTGTGGATCTATTTTCCGGATGCGGACGATGTCATGAAAATATCGGGCCACATGCTGCGCCAGGGCATGATGGGCAGCGATATCTCCTATGAGGATATGCTGGAAAACGACAGCATTGAAGAGAAATATGATTCCCGTCTGCTGGAGGACAAGCAGGTGGACGGACGCGAATGTTATGTGGTGGAATTGCAGGCCAAAAAGCCGGATGTGACGTATGATAAACAGGTCATTGTCGTGGACAAGGTCTGGTATATTCCCCTGGAAATTGAACTGTACGCGCGCGGTGGCCGGCTCCTTAAAACCATGAAGCAAAGCGAGGTGCAAAAGCTGGGGGAGCGTTTTGTGCCCATGCGCATTACCATCCGCGATATGCGCAGGCGCAACTCACAGACCGTCGTCACCTTTGAGGAAATCGCTTTTGACGGCAAGGTCCCGGCCAAAGTATTTACCAAGGGGTATCTGAAAAGATAATCGACGGGAGTGACCTATTATAATTGGTCGGCTCCGGCTGATAAAGAGTCTGATAGTTCGGTCTATTTCCAGGCGTTTTTGAGGAGGCGGGAGACATGCGGCGATGGTTTATACCGGGGGTAGCACTTACATTATTTTTACCCATGGTTTCCCATGCCAAAATCGATCTTTCCGGCGCTGTCCGTAATGATGCCGTATTTTACGGCGCCGATGAACAGACGCTGTTTCTAAACATCCTGGAAAACAAACTGATTTTACAGCGCAGCACCAAAGACTGGAAATTTTATTCTGATTTGCGATTTTATCTCTATTACGGCGAGGGCGTGGAAACGCCCGCAGGCTGGCCTGAAGAGCTGGAGTATATCACCGCTTCTTTGCCGCGCGCCTTTGTGCGTTATTATTCCAACATCGGTGATTTCACCCTGGGAAAGACATATGTCAATTTCGGGATCATGGGGCCGTTTAATATTTTTGAGCTGGACCCCAACGTGAACTTTTCTGACCTGAATTACACCAAAGAGGGTGTGGTGGCCATAACCTATGAAGCGCCTCTGGGCGATGTGTCCGGTGTGAAGGCATACGTGAGCCCTGAAAGCCGGGATACGGATATGTCAGCCGGCGCGTCTGTTTACACCAACTGGGGCGCTTTTGATGTAGGCCTGGTTACCGGCCGTACGGGCCGCGACCTGAATTTTGCGGGGGTGTATTTCAAGGGGGATGCGGAGGTGGAATTGCAGGGTGCCTGCGCCATCTGGGCCGACGACGCATTTGCCGAGTGTCACGTGAAAGCCATAGCCGGTGCGGATTACGGCCTTTTTGACACGCAGCTGCTTTTCAGTGTGCAGTATCTGTATAATGATTGCCCTGTGCGTCCCGCGGCCGGGGGCACAAGTACAACCGTTTTGTCGACCGCTGTCAGCACAGGTTTTTCAGACCGTCATTATCTATATGCCAGCGCGGCCTATACGCCGGATGAATTTTTCCGGGCCGGGGTGGATGCTTTTGTAAACGCCGCAGACAACAGCTGTCTGATTGTGCCTGCCGCCACCTGGGTATTGGCGGATGGTTTGAATTTGACCCTGCTGGCTGCCTGGCCCACCGGGACCGGAGACACCCAGTTTTCAAAGGCGGCGATAGGAAACTATGCGGCCTTGGTGCGCGTGGAAGCAGCGCTATAAACACAGGGGTGTGCAATTGAAGTCCAATAGGATACATCAGAATCGTGCCAAAGGAGATGATGCCACATGCTGCTGGAAGTGAAGAATTTGAGTAAAACCTACTATTCCGGAAAGATACCATTCCAGGCCCTGCGGGCGGTCAGTGTATCCATTGCCAAGCAGGAATTCACGGCTATTGCCGGACCTTCGGGATCAGGCAAGACCACGCTTTTAAATTGCCTGGGTACCATTGACCGGGCTGAAAGCGGGCAGATTCTCCTGGAGGGAATGGACCTCATGGGCCAAACCAAGAACGAATTGGCGGCTTTGCGCAAGGAGAATTTTGGTTTTATTTTTCAGACCTACAACCTCATACCGGTTTTAACTGTTTTTGAGAACGTGGAAATGCCGTTGAAAATATTAAGGCGGTTTAGTGCCGCGGAAAGCAAAAAGAGAGTATTGGCAATACTGGCCAAAGTCGGCTTGCAGGGTTTGGAAAATCGCCGGCCGCTGGAGCTGTCCGGAGGCCAGCAGCAGCGCGTGTCCATCGCCCGGGCGCTGGTGAAAAATCCAAAAATAATATTTGCGGATGAACCCACTGCGAATCTGGATTCGGCCAACGGCGAGGCGATCGTGGATCTGATGCGGGAACTTAATGAACAAGAGGAGGCGACTTTTATTTTTTCCACCCATGATCCCCTGATCATGAAACATGCGAAGCGTATCATCAACATCAGAGATGGGATGATCGTGTCATGACCTACTTATTCAAACTTGCGCTTAAAAACATTTTACGTTCCAAGATCCGGACCGTGCTGACGTTCCTGATTCTGTCTTTCGGCGTAGGCATATACATTCTCTTTGCCTGTCTCATGGCCGGGTTTGATAAAGAATCCATCGTCAATGTCATTGATTTTGAAACCGGACATTACAAGGTGCGGAGTGCCAACTTTGACGAGGATCAACCTTATGATAAGGACGGATCCCTCGCCAATGCCATGGCCGTCAAGGAGAGACTGCGCAACCTTGATTTTATAACTGCCATGACGGAAAGATTGATGTTTTTGGCGGAAATAGACAATGGTGTGGATAGCATACCGGTGGTGGCGATCGGGATCGGGCCGGATGATAATACTGTTTTCAATCTGAAAAAATATGTGAAGACCGGGGGATTAGAACCAGGAGGCACGATTATCGGGAAAGCCTTGGCGGATGATTTGGGTTTGCAACTCGGCGATGTAACCTTTCTGACCTTCCGCAATCAGCAGGGCATGTATACTTCGGTTGAAGTGCTGATCACCGGTCTGATTGTGACCGCCAATCCGCAAGTGAATAAAGCCTCGGCTTTTATCAACTTGGATGAAGCACAGCAATTAATGAACACCCGGAAGGTTACGGAAATCGCCTTGAAGACCGATGCCTTTTTTAAGGTGAAGGAATACGAACCGAAAATCAAGGCTGCTTTGAGTGATGTTGACGCAAGAGTGTACAGTTGGGAAAAGTTATCGGAAGATTTTCGGGCCCTGATGACCATGAAACGGAAATTTCAGAATGTTTTAGTCTTAATGATTATGATTATTGCCATTGTGGGTATTATCAATACTATGCTGATGTCCGTCTTTGAAAAGAAACGGGAAATCGGCACCATGAAAGCATTGGGGTTTACGGACAAGGAGGTGCAGAATCTTTTTCTAGTGGAAGGCGCCCTGATCGGCGTGGCCGGCGGACTGGCCGGATTGGTTTTGGGCACCCTTTTCAATGCATACTTTGCTTTTGTGGGGTTTGACATGGATGCCATGTTCGGAGAAGAGGATTTCGGTATGCCGGTCATGGGTGTGGTCAAGTCCGTATGGCTGGCCGGCGCCTATGTGAATGCCATGGTCTTCACTCTGGTGGCCAGCGTGCTGGCCAGCTATTATCCGGCGAAAAAAGTCACGAAAATGGAGGCCATGGAGTGTTTAAGGACGGTCCAATGATTTTTATAGGTCTTATAGGCCGTATAGGACCCATAAAAACCCAGGGAGGTTACAAACCATGTTGTTCACATTTGCTTTTCGCAATGTTTTGCGCAACCGGCGCCGCAGTTTATTAACGGCCCTGGCCATATTTGTAGGCGCGATGATCGTAGGTTTGGCGCAAGGCTGGATCAACGGCTTGCTTGATCTGTACATGGAAAATTTCATTGTCTATCAAACCGGCAATGTGAGGATCACCACCCAGGAGTTTGTGGACCGGGAGAGGTTTGTTCCGGTGGATGCCTTGTTGCTGGAAGCTGAGAGGATTAAAAAACAGGCGGCCGAGGTGCCCGGCGTACAGGACATCGAAGAACGTATTCGCTTTGGCATATTGCTTGGCCACCAGGACGCCACGGTATCCGCCTTTGGCATGGGATTGGACGTTATGCGGACGCGGATGGGAATCAAAGACAAAGTGATAGACGGCAGCATTGCCAACCGGGGCATATACATGGGAAAAGATCTGGCCAAAAAGCTAGAGGTTAAGGTCGGGGATGACTTGCTTCTAGCCACCCGCACTTCAGAAGGCGGCCTCAACGGCATCAAACTTCCGGTGGCCGGTATTCTCAACATGGGGATTGGCATGTACAACCGGAAGATGTTTTTTGTCCATCTGGAGGATGCCAAGCGTTTATTGAAAATTCATGAAGGCACCACGGAATTACTGGTGTTTACTGATCAGGAAAAGCAGACGGACGCGGCGGCGGCCGCCATACAAAAACTGATTCCGGAAGGTGTCCGGGCCATGACCTACAAGGAGCAGATTGGCCCCATGTATTCCATGTTTGCCACCATGCGTTATGTTTATGTCTTCGTCGAAGCGTTGATTCTATTCTTGGCTTCTTTCGTGGTGATCAACACCATGATGATGGCCATCTTCGAACGTCTGCACGAAATCGGGACTTTAAAAGCCATCGGTTGGACGGACCGGGAGCTGTTTCTCAATTTCACCCTGGAAGGCACCATCATCGGGGCCTTGGGCGGGATTCCCGGCGCCCTGTGCGGATACGGATTTGTCGCCGTCTTGCACATTACCGGAGTGAATTTGGAAGCGGCGCTTGATGCGATGGAGGGCTTTCCGATTGAAAACATTCTGCATCCCACGATTTCATTTTGGGTGATGCTCTCCGCCATTGTTTTGTCTATTATTGTTCCGGCTTTGGCGGCCATGATTCCAGCGCGATATGCGGGAAAACTGCAACCTGCTGAAGCCTTGCGAAAATGAAGGGCACAGGGAATAAGGCGGGTTTTCGGAAGAGAAATGTGATATAAATAGGCATTCTTTCCTGCGAGGTGCTGAAATGATACGATGGCTACTGGCTGTTTTGGTGGTAACACAGATTGTGCTGATAGGAGGCTGTTGCACTCCCAAACGCTGGGCTGACGGCGATCCGCGCGATAAAACCCCGCTGCCGACGCCGACCATCCTGGCCACGGTTGAAATAGGCGTGGGCGTAGACACCACTGTCCCGACACCCGCACCGACCATGGAGCCGTGAAGCTGTAAATGGCGATTGAACGGAAAACGGTGTAGCAGGCATGCTGCCAGGCGGTTTCTTTGCACCGGATTAATTCAAGCTATTCCCAGCCCGTTTATTGGACTGTATTTCTGCGCAAGCAGCCGGGGATGTTTCGGTTACGATCAATCATTTAAATAACTTACCAAGCACTAAGACGCACAGGTGTCCAAATTAGGATTTGGAAAGACGCGATAATTGTTAATAAAGGGGCGTCAGCCGGCAGCCCCGACCGGATGGATTATTGGAAGAAAAGGGACGCCTCCGGCAGTATGCGCGTAAGTTGGACGGCAATGACCAAGACTATTGTCAGGGGGAAAGGATGCGGATCATGACCATGATGGCTATTGCAGTATTTTTAGCAGTCTTAATCGGCTTTGTTGTGCTGCGGCAAAAATTTTCGCCGAAACTGGAGGTGAAGTGGACGGATATTTGCATTGCCCTGATTCCGATTGTCATCTGGATGTTATTCGCCGGAAAGATAAAAAATCTGCGTCTGGGCGAACTTGGATTTGAAACCGTGTTTGCGGAAGCCGCGGCCGCCGAAGTGGAAAAACAAGTAAAACCCGTGACCGCACTCCCGGTGCAGCGCGTGCGCACGGCCACCAAAGGACCTGTGGATAGGATTCCAAACCTGGTGGCTGGCAAAACCGAAGCCCTGCGCTTTCAACTGGGAACGCAGGGATACCAGGGTGCGGCAATCCGAGAGTACCTTCAGCAGACCAAAGGCTTTCTGAAATATCTTGTTTTTGAGGATGCCGACGGGGAATTTGTCGGCATGGCAGATGTCAAAACAGTCTGTGCTTTTGACAATGCAACCGGAGAAGGCGAATTCACCCTGGACAAGCTGGCAGAGTGGCTGGTGAGGAAAGACCTCGCCGCCATCAAGCGCATTCCGGATATTTTGTCAAAAGAAGACGCCATCCAAACAAGCTTTTCCAAAACGGAAACTTTGGCCAGAATGGAAAAGCTGGACCGCGACCTCCTGCCGGTGGTGGATAAAAACGGGGTGTTGATAGGAACAGTTGAACGTACGAAATTAATAGCCAGCATGCTGATTGATATCTCCAATAGACTGGAATAATAAACGAAAGAGGTGCGGACAAAGGGGTTGATCCGATCATGCTGAAACGAATTCTGCAAGTGTTGCTGTATACCCTGGTCTGGACCGGGGTTGCTTTTTGGGCAGCAGGCAGCTGGGATTGGCTGCGGGGCTGGATTATGCTTGTGGTGTATCTTTTCACCTTTCTGCTCAATGGGCTGATGATGGCGCTTTATAACCGGGATTTAATCAAACACCGGGGTGAAAGCCATGCTGACACAGAGAAATTCGACAAACGTTTTGGCCTGTTTTTTATGGTGGCGGTTTTCTCCGTGCCGGTGGTATGCGGCCTGGATGCAGTGAGATGGGAATGGTCGGTACAACCTTTTTACACCTTGTACCTGGGGTTGGGACTGCATATGCTGGGCACAATTCCCCTGGTGTGGTCCATGGCCATGAATCCTTTTCTGGAAACCACTGTCCGCATCCAAGCCGACAAGGGGCATTATGTGATATCCGCAGGACCGTATGCGTTTGTGCGGCATCCCATGTATCTGGGCATGCTTCTGCAGTACCTGGGCATTCCTTTAAGCCTGGGATCATGGTGGGCCTATGTTCCGGTGGGGATCTGTTTTGGGCTTATGGCATGGCGCATTGTGAGGGAAGAGGAGACGTTGCAGGACAAACTGCCTGGGTATAAAGAGTACATGCACCAAACCAGGTATAGATTGGTTCCGGGAGTTTGGTAGCCACAGGCAAATAACCGGGAATGTACCCGGACGCCAAGACCTGCCCCCAATCATGGGCTTGCCAAAGTAAACCTGATTTTAGACAAAATCACAGGTGTCCAAATTGGGATTGAGAAAGACACGATAACTATTGATCAATTGGCGCCAGTAGGCACCCAGGCTGCCGGAGATATCTTTTTGCCAAAATGGGGCGGGAACGCGTGCACGAACCGCAGGGATTGAGCCCGTCCGCCAAAATGGTTGCAGCCGTGGACTTTTCTTTTCCGCTGCCACCTTGGCAAAAAGACATCTCCGGCAGCCCTGACCGGAAAGATTATTGGGAAGAAAAAGGACGCCTGCGGCAGCCCTGACCGGAAAGATTATTGGGAAGAAAAAAGGACGCCTGCGGCAGCCCTGACCGGATGGATTATCCGGAAGAAAAAGGACGACTCCGGCAGTATGCGCGCAATTTGGACAGCCATGAGACAAAATAAAACCAAAAAATTGAAAATACTATGCATGGATTGCCTCTGCCGACAGTCGTAATTTTATCAGTATTGGCAGTTGACAAAAATCAACTCCATATCACAAAATAAGAGGCGGACAATGACGGCAGAGGGGAAGATTACTATGGGTGAATTTAAGATGGTTGTAGAACGTTTTGAAGAAAATCAGAAAAAGATCATCGAGGTTATGAATCATCGTTTTGATAATGTCCAAAAAGATATCGGAGTACTCAAACAGGATGTGGGAGTACTCAAACAGGATGTGGGAGTACTCAAACAGGATGTGGGAGTACTCAAACAGGATGTGGGA
>JAFGIQ010000235.1 GCA_016929575.1 candidate division FCPU426 bacterium | reverse complement strand
CGGCTGCTGTGTTGGGTATCCTCGCTGGCGGAGCAGGAGCGCACGGCAAATAAATTTATCCCTGTGTTTTTAAAATAAAAATCAACCGCCGTGCGCAGCTTCCCGGGCCAGGCCGAAGGGAAAGCAGTGAAAAGGGTTTTCGGATAAAGCACCAGGCCGTCCGGCACAGTAAACGACGCCCTCGAATGTCACAGGAGCCAGCCCAGCACCTGGGCTTTGCCCCCGGTTTGTGTTCCACCGAGTGCGGCCAAGGGCTTGGCCCAATCGGGCAAAAACCCGGGAACGGCTGTTCTCGGCGGAAGCGCTGCGGTGGCGAATACATACTGCCAAAGCGCGCGCACCTGGGGAGTCAACAACCACCAGCAGCCTTGCCGCAACGCAAAAAAGGTCAGGGTAAATACCCCCAGCGAAAAAGACACCCAGCGGTTAAGGAACAGGAAAGAAAGCAGGCACAACAGCAGGGCGCCGGACAAGCGCAGCCACAGATTTTTTTGCGTGTTTCCGGACGAACGGAGGATCCAAGGCCGGAGAAACATGAAGAAAAGCAACGAGAAGACAACATTCAAAAACATGCTCGATTGGCCGACATCGGCAATAAAAAAACCGCGTGCGGGCAGGACGGAATCGTACGGTGCAAGCAGGAGGGATGCCGCCAAGAGCACGCCCACGGTTGCGCTTTTTTCCGCCATTTCAAAAACCGGCAGCCATTGGTATTTTTTCAGCAGGAAAAACTTCAATCCCCGGAGGTGGGGTTTTCGGGGCATTTGACGGGTTATCGTTTTTTCCAGCTCCCGCCGCAGGGTTGCACACCAAATACCCAACAACAACAGGGGCGAGAGGAGAAAAAAGGTTATGGCGGCCGCCAGCATGAGGGCAAGATCTGAAAAACGGGCCAGGCGGTGGAGCTGCACCAACAGTCTTCGTGCGGCCGCGGAGGTGTTGGCCCACAGTTGTTGATGCATCAGGCGGTTGCGTTCTGCCAGCGTCCAGGCGGTGATATATTCGGCCATCTGCAGGGAGGCGCCCAAATAGGGAAAGGAGTGCTTACGGGCCTTGGCATCCAGATACGTGCGGTAGAGAATATCCATGCCGCCGATGATCCAATCGTGCTTGGTGAGGGCCACGAGCACAAAAGGCTGTTGTTGCAACAGGCGGGATATTTCCGGCACCTGCACCAAATAATCCGGGGCATTGTAATCAACGGCATAAACTTTCTGGGCTTGCATTTTCCTGATCTGTTGCCGGCAGAAATTACTGTCGCTGAAAAACAATGTCCAGTTCATATACCCCAGCCGGGGCCGCAAGTAGGCGGCCAGATATTCATATTGGATCATCTCGCTGCGATGCGCGGAATTATAGGGCGCGAGAATGGCAACGGATGGGTCTCTAATGTATTTGTCGACAGCGCCGGACGAGAGCAGCTTTTTCATGTTGGGAAAGACAATGTGCTGTTCATGTTGGAAATACGGCTCGGGACGCACCGGCCAGTCTTGCCGGCGGTTTAAACCGATAAAACGGGGCTTGGCGTACGTATGGTCGGGCAGGCGGATGTACAAAAGGGCCTTCAATCCGATCCTGTAGCGGATGAAGGTGACAGAACGAAAGGAACGGAAAAGGGAAAAAAGTTTTTGATGATGCTCCGGGCTTTTGGCGCGGTACAGGAACTGCGATGGAATCCAGTACACGTCTTGCCGGGCCCTCAGCGCGGGGGGGATGCTTTCCAAAAAAGATTCGAGTTGTGTCCAATCCACGTGTTGAAACACCTGCGGCGCCGAGGAAGGGCCAACCAGGGGAATGCCAGCATCATATCTGGGTTTGGTGGAGGACATAATCAACAAAGGCTTATATCCCGGGGCCGCCAAGATTTTTTCATGCAAGGCCTGCAGGGTTGTGGCCGGGAATTCACGCAGATAACGGTAATACCACACGCGGCTTTCATGGATGCTAAGATCCGCACGCAGGTAGGATTCCAGGTTTTTTAAACGGTCCTCCTTCCCTTTTTGCAGCCATACCACGGACAGGAGCGAGGCCGTCAGCAGCCACAACAATCCCAAGGCCAGGCAGGCGGCCCCCAAAAAACGCCTGGGGTCTTTACGCTTCAGGGTCAGCCGCCAAAACCATATGCCGGCGGTGACCGCCAGACTGGTAAGCGCAGCAACCACAAAGGGGGAAAGTTCGAAAAAACCAAAGATCATTTGTGGAAAGGGCAGGGCCCGGGCCCGGGCAGGGACCGCCAGGAATACCAAGCAGAAAAACAACAGGCGCGGGAGATGGATTTTTTGCCGCCAGCAACGTTCTTGGGAAGTTGGTAGCGCGGGTTGAAACACAAAAACCCCCTTTATATTTTGCGCACGCCAGGTCCGCGCGGGTGATAAGGTGTATTATTTTACCATACTCACCCCAATCCCAAACGGCCTTTTTATTACAGGGTGGAGAGGCTTCATGATGAGATTCTTTGGCACCAGATGCGTTTTGGATCATCATGGGCCGGCACAGGGTAGGCGTTGCCGGCAGGGCCAAACCGGTTAAGTCCGTGCCGGAAGTTAACGACAATAAACACCAGCAGGGTAAAGGAATTATGGTATACTAAAAAACCAACTCCGGGAAACGGCCCTGAGCATGGCGGGGCTGTTTGTGCCATCCAATACCTGAAGGAGGAAGGGCCATGGCTTTGCTTAATCCGGATGTTCAAAAACAGGTAAAAGAGCATTTAGGCGGGCTGCCCAATCCGGTCACACTCCATGTTTTCACCCAGGAGCTGGAGTGCCAGTACTGCCGGGAAAACCGGGTATTGGCAGAAGAACTCGCCCATGTGGTCCCAAACAAGATAAAAGTCGCGGTCCATAATTTTGTTACCGACAAGGAACCCGTGGGCAAATACGCCATCGATAAAATACCGGCCATCGCGGTGGTGGGCGAGAAAGACTATGGCGTGCGCTTCTACGGCATCCCTGCGGGGTATGAATTCACCTCCCTGCTTTCAGCCATTAAAATCGTTTCCGCGGGCACATCCGAGCTTTCCCCGTCTTCCCGGGACAAACTGGGGGCCATCACCAAACCGCTGCAGATCAAGGTCTTTGTCACCCCGACCTGCCCGTATTGCCCCAGCGCCGTGCATATGGCGCACCGACTGGCAGTGGCCACGCCCCTCATTCAGGCGGACATGATAGAAGTCACCCAATTTCCACATTTGGCCGTGCGCGAGCAGGTGATGGGTGTTCCCAAGGTGGTGGTACCGGGAGTGGGCAGTTTCGAAGGAGCGCTGCCTGAGCCGCAGTTTGTGAGCAAAATTGTGGAAATGGTAACCGGCGGAAGTGCATAGAATTTATTGTGCTGTTGCAGGAAAAAAGAGGATGAAGGTCTCGCCTCCGGCCGCATCAATTCTTTGCCGCCGGTAATCTGTCCTGCCGTCAAGCCAAGGAACCTCATCATCTGTACGGACAATATAAGCAGCAGAGGGATCTTCGGCAGCAAAGGTCTGCCGGGGAATAAAGGGCCGCACTTGGGGCGTCCGGGGATAGGCCACAAATTGCACTACCTGGAGGCTGATCGCATCTGAAATAAAATATGGCATGGTGCCGGCATGTTCACGCAGGTAGAGGCCTACGGCATACGCGGTTGCGGAAAAGGATTGACGGATCTGGGGATTCCGCGCATAGAGAAAGAAATAGTCGTGCACGGTAAAGCCGGCCATCCCGGCGCACAACACCACGGTTAAAAGCATTGATCTCCGGGCAGTGATAGCATGCGCGGCGAGCAACACCTGCCATCCCCCTGCGGCGAGCAGGCATATTGGCAGGAGCGCGGACAAGGTGCGCAGGGCGTGGGGGGCCGGTTGCGTTAGCAGACTGCCGAAAAAAAGCACCAAAGCCATCCATCCCAACGCCAGCCATTTGCCAAAAGCAAGTTTTCCACGCCAGGCAGCACATAAACCGATCAACAGCAGTGTTCCGGCAATGGGATCCAGCATGGGTTTTCCAGGGAGATTATGCCTGGGAATGGCATCCCCCCGCTCATGCAGCATGCGCAAGGTTGTCCGCAGATTGTGCAGCAAGGGCTTGACCGGCCGGGTGAGGGGAATGATCACCTGGCTGCTGCGGTTGACCAAGAGACGGGGATTGGCCAGGAAGCCGGATAATAAAGGAAACAGCAGGACAGCAAAGACCAACACCAAGAACAGCAGGCCCCTTTGCTGCTGCCGGCTGCAACCATCCTTAGACAGCAGCAGGATGGTGAATAGAGCCAGCAACGGGGTCAGGCGCGAAGCAGCATAGCCGTAATTTGCCAGCGCGGCAACAACCCCGGCCAGGGCAAACCAGAAATAAGAACCGGCGGGCCAGGCGCGCAACAGGGCGTAGACGAGGAGAATATCGAATAAAGGCGTCATCACGGCGTCAAAACCAATACGGCTGACAGTGATATGCCAACGGGAGCAGGCCAGGACAGCGGTTGCGGGCAAAGCCAGTGCAGGACCGGCCAGCCGGTGAAAAAGCATCCAGGCTGCCGGCAGCGTAAGCACGCCGATGACAGCGGCAGCCAGGCGCAGGCTGAAGACATTTTCACCGAAAAACCGGAAAAAAGGGGCGGTCCAAAAAAATTGTATTGCTCCGCGGCCGTTATTGCGGGGTGTGAATAGGAAAAAATCCCCCTGCAGTATACGCAGGGTTTCCAAGCCGTTTTCCGCTTCGTCATACCAGCAGCCTGGGGGAACCTGCGCCAGATCCCATACGCGCAGGCAGGCTCCGGCCGCCATCACGGCGAGCAGCAGGATCCATTCGCTGCGGCGGGTTTCCAGGCGGGGAGTTGCACTTGCACTCAGGGCGGGGCGCTGGCGGCACAGCAGCAGGATGCAAAGCGCAATGACAAGCCAGCCCGGCCAGGAGAACTTGGCATGCAGCATGACCACCCCGGCTGCGAGGCCCAGGTAGGAGGACAGGCGCAGGAATTGGTTTCCGCGGGCAGAGTCCATAGCTTTCTATATTACCACACAATGAACATGGATTTAATATGCAACCGCTGCCACCTTGGCAAAAAGATATTTCCGGCAGCCCGGGTGCCTACTGGCGCCAATTGATCAATAGTTGTCGTGTCTTCCTCAATCCCAATTTAAACACCGCTATTCCACGGCAATGGAAGCAGAAACGGATGGGCAGGGGACAAAAAGTCCGGGACCGGCTGACAACGATGTTTTTTTAACTCTTTTCTTGAAAAAATTATATAATCGGAGATGATGGGCATGAGGGGTGACATGAAGCAAGTAAAATATTTCGCGGCATGTTTTATCAGTATATTGCTGCCAGCATTATGCCTGGGGTGGCTGCTGCAGCAACTGAGCTGGCTTTATTTGATGTCTTGGTTGGCGGCAGCCGCAATGCTGGGTGCGGCGGCAGTATGGGTCATTTTTAAGCTGCTGCCGGAGAAAACGGCAAATGAACAAACAGTTCTATTGCAGGAGCGGCTGCAAAGCATGGCCGGGGGCAAGGATCCGGGCCCCCTGGCGATGCCGGGACAGGATCCGCTGCTGGACTTGGCGGAAAAAGTGCGCTTGCGCCAACGAGACGATCAAGACCGCATTATGGCTTGGGAACAGCTGATTCGGACTTATCAAAAAAGAAGCGAGGAACTATCGGAGTCGGTATCGCAGCTGGCGGGGGCCATCGCACAAATCGCACAATCGGCCGTTGAGTACACGGAAAACATTGTTGACATCACGGATGTCGCCGGAAACATCAAATCCTCGAGTGTGCTCGTGGAAAGCTTTGTGAAGGAGGCGGAAGAGCAAAACCAGCTGGCAGTGAATACCAGCAAGGAAAAAAGCCGGTCGGCCGCGCAGGCGGTCAATATGTTGGCGGAAGTAGAATCAGCCCTGCGGGAATATATTGACTTGATTGATCAACTGGGCAGGTCCAACAAGGAAATCAGCAAATTCATCGGCGTGATCACCAACATTGCCTCGCAAACCAACCTTCTGGCATTGAATGCAGCCATCGAAGCGGCACGCGCCGGCGAGCATGGACGGGGATTTGCGGTGGTGGCAGACGAGGTTCGCAAGCTGGCGGAAGAAAGTTCGCGCGCAGCCAAGCAAGTCACCAGTGTGATTGCCAAGGCGGTAAAACACACGGAGGGCGCCGCTGGTTCCATGGAGGCGCATAAATTCACGATTTCCCACCTGCAGGAGGTGTCTGTTGCCAGCAGGGAAGCCCTGGAACTATTGAACAACACCCTGGAGGCCTATAATCAGCAGCACCAGCAGATCAAGGAGTTGCTTTTCATCCAAATGATGGGGTTTGAAAGCATAGAGAAAAAAATAGCAAACCTTTCCGCCATTTCACAAGAACTGACATCCAGCACAGAGGAAATAACAAGCATCAGCCTGCAGCTTAAAAAGGAAATGCAGGATGCGATAAAAGCAATACAGGTGTCCCAACACAATGGCGCGCGGTCCTAAGGAAGCGATTTCCCGGCGGCACGGATGGAATAGAAGCAACAACGGCAGGAAAAGCCAAGCCAGCAAAGGAGGCGTAGACCATGGCTAAAATTTTGGATTTTCGGGGCTTGCGGTGCCCGCAGCCGGTTTTAAAAGCGGCTTTGGAAGTGCAAAAACTTCCCGGCGGCACGGAGGTTGAAATAGTGGCCGATTGCCCGGATTTTCCGCATGAAGTCAAGCAGTGGTGCGAAAAATCAAATCGGACATTAGTGGACATCGTGGATAACGGGGACCATTGCATTGCCAAAATCGTGACCTGAGGAAAGGCTGTATTTTAGGCAGAACTGCAACCCTCACCCCCACCCCCCTCCCGGCCGGTCTACTGTCTCAGGCTAAACCAGGACATGAGGTAACATAGAAATCATGTTCGGACAGCGTAGACAGGAAAGAACCCAGGGGCTTTACAGGCTGGGTCACATTAAGCTTGCGGGGAGTATCCAAGGTATGGTTCGAAAGACGGCTGCCATTGGGAGGGCAGCCTCGACT
>JAFGIQ010000234.1 GCA_016929575.1 candidate division FCPU426 bacterium | reverse complement strand
GTGAAGGGGAAGGATAAGGGCACATCCGTGACGGCTGTGCGGGCCGGATCCCCGGCGGACACGTTTACTGCTTATTTGGGGGATGACCGTACCGACGAGGACGCTTTCCTGGCGCTTGCAGGCAGGGGTGCGGGCATTCTGGTAAGAAAGGAATTCCGGAAAACGCAGGCCCAATACTGGCTCAAGCCGCCGGAGGAATTATTGGAATTCCTCCGGCATTGGCGTGATGCGGGTTAACAAAAGGGCGATTTTTCAGGACAACGGTTTTCAGGACGAGGTGACGTCGCCCCTACGATGTTTCTATAATCTGTGTAATCTGCTTTTCTAATCCGCGTAATCTATTTTTTTATCTGCGTAATCTGCGTTATTGACTGACCACGTTTTTATAGACAGCCTTGCTGCCGAGTTCGGCTTCAATCTCGAGCAACCGGTTGTACTTGGCAACCCGGTCCGAACGGCTGGCCGAGCCGGTTTTAATCTGGCCGCCGCCCATGGCGACAGCCAAATCCGCGATAAAAGTATCCTCGGTCTCGCCGCTGCGGTGCGAGATGACAAAGTTCCAGCCGTTTTGTTTGCACAAATTGATGGTGTCTATGGTTTCTGAAACCGTTCCGATCTGGTTGACTTTGATTAATACCGCGTTGGCCGCCTTGCATTCAACCCCTTTTTTAACAAATTCAGGATTGGTCACAAACAAATCGTCGCCCACAATCTGGATTTTTTTTCCAACCTTGGCCGTGAATTTTTGAAATCCGTCCCAGTCGTTTTCGTGCAGCGCATCTTCGATGGAGACAATGGGATATTTTTCAATCCACCCGCACCACAGGCTGATCATTTCATCCGTGGTTTTCATGCCCGTGCCGGAATCAGCCAGGTTGTATCGCCCGTTTTCATAAAAGGAACTGGTGGCCGGGTCAAGGGCGATCATGATGTCCTGACCGGGTTTGTACCCGGCCGCAGTGATGGCTTCCAGAATGACTTCGCAGGCTTCCTCATTGCTTTTCAAATTGGGGGCAAACCCGCCTTCATCCCCTACCGACGTGGAATATCCCTTTTTCTTGAGGATTTTCGCCAGGTGATGGAAGGTTTCCGCCCCTGCGCGCAACGCCTCTTTGAAACTAGGCAGTCCCAGGGGCATGGCCATGAATTCCTGAAAATCCACGCTGTTGTCGGCATGTTTTCCGCCGTTGATGATGTTCATCATGGGCGCAGGCAGGAGGCAGGCATTTTCACCCCCAAGGTATTGATACACCGGCTTGGCGCTGGCCTTGGCTGCAGCCGCCACCGTGGCCATGGACACCCCCAGAATGGCATTCGCCCCCAGTTTCCCTTTGTTATTTGTGCCGTCCAGCCCGATCATGATTTTATCAATGGTTCTGAAATCCGCCACTTGACCGCGCACGGCATCAGCAATCGGCCCATTGACATTGGCCACCGCGCGGGTTGTGCCTTTGCCCAAATAACGCTTCTGATCACCATCTCGCAATTCCACGGCTTCGTGTTCGCCTGTGGATGCGCCGGACGGGACTGAAGCCACGCCGGTTATGCCGTTTTGCAGGGTCAGCAAAACCCGCACCGTGGGATTCCCGCGTGAGTCCAGAATCTCCAAAGCCTTAACCTCTTTAATTTTCATAGACATGCCTTTCCTCCTGGTAATGAATTAATGAAACCTTCCGCCCAACAGCAGTACTGTGCAACCGTGCCGGGAGTAAAACCGGCGGTATTGTATCCTCCGCCTTCCGGGAATGCAAGCCAATTTTTCATTGCCCCCGCATGGCGCACAATATTGCAGACGGCAATAAATGATTATATTAGGTTGACATGCTGCATGGCCGAAACTATATTAGGCGGAAAATCGGCAAAAGCGCATTGGCCGGTTGCTTGATGATGCACACCCTTGGTAAGGGAGTTTTGGCGCATGGGTACGCCTGTCACTTTCTCAGTTGCTCTTTTTCTGCTGCTCACCGCCTTGGCGGTTGTGCTTATACTGGGCGTCTTTTTGCTCTATCGCGTCACCGCCCTGCTCAAAAACCGTCTGGACAGCATTGAAATCTCGCAAGACCGCATTGAAGCCACTTTCAATGAAACCACCAATGACCTCCTCTTCCTCAACCAAGTCATGCAAAAGGAGATATCCTACCATCAGAATCTGGACAAAGAGAGAGAATTGCAGGAAATGCTCTGGCAAGGCGCCCGTGAATCCACGGATCGCTTGTTGTCCATTATCAATTATGAGGAAGATTATCCCATCGCCATGAGTGAAATCCTGTCCAGCATCGGCCGGATAACCAATTATTCACGTGTTTATCTTTGTGAAAACCACCAACATCCCGAAGACAAAAACCTGGCTTTTTCCCGCCGTTTCGAGTGGTGCCGGGAAGAAATACCTTCGTATATCCAGTCCCCGGCATCGCAAGACTGCCTGTATAGCTCCCCGCCTTTTTGCCGTTGGTATTATACGCTTTCCGCCGGCAATCATATGCGGACCCTTGCTTTGGACGCCCCCGCTCCTGAGCGGACCTTATTAGAATCGCAAGGAGTAAAATCTCTTTTCCTCATCCCCATTCACACCAGTAATATTTTTTGGGGATTTCTTGGTTTTGAGGATTGTGCAACCGCCCATCTATGGAACAAAAACGAGGATTACATCCTGACGGCCATGGCCAGCAACATTGCCAACGTGATTCAGCGCCAGCGAACCCAGGAACAATTGGAATCCGCGCTGAACACCACCAAGACCATTTTGGAAAAAATGCCCTTCGGCGTGATCATTCTCGGGCGGGACACAAGCATCCGTTTCGTCAATGTGGCGGCACTCGGCCTTTTCGGTGTGACCACCTCCATTGAGTTGAACAATTATCCGTTCCATGGCTTTTTTGAAAATGTCATTCAAGGCCCGGACCACGCTTTAAAGGATAGCCGCCAAATCCAAACCCAGGAAACTTTTTTAAAACGCAAAAACGGCGAAGAAGTGCCGGTGATGCAGATACTGCTCCCGATTTGCCTGGCCAATGAAGAGGTCCTGCTGGTGGCGTTGGTCAATCTGTCCGAAGCGCACAAGGCCCGCCAGGAAGTGGAAAAAGCCAACCGCCTTTTGGCTGAATCCGTGCGGCAGGCCAATGACCTGGCGGTTTTGGCGGAGCAAGCCAACCTGGCCAAGACGGAGTTTTTAGCCAATATCAGCCATGAAATTCGAACACCCATGAATGCGGTCATGGGCATGATCCAGCTGGTGTTGGATTCAGAACTGGCTGCGGAACAACGGGATTACCTGAACAAGGCCTTGACCGCCTCCGACGGACTTTTGGGTCTCATCAACGACATTCTTGATTTCTCCAAGATTGAATCCGGCCGGCTGACGCTTGAGGAAATTGATTTTGACCTGCGCACGGTGGTGGAAACAGCCACTGAAACCCTGGCCACCCGCGCCAGTGAAAAAAACCTGGATCTCGCCTGCCGGATCACTCCTTGTACGCCAACAGCCCTTATAGGCGATCCCGGACGATTACGGCAAGTCCTCCTCAATCTTCTGGGCAATGCCATTAAATTCACCATGCAGGGCGAGGTCAGTTTGACTGTAGATACGGCCTCCGAAAATGAAAAGTCGGCAGAGCTTGTCTTTACCGTAAAGGACACCGGCATCGGCATTCCCGAGGACAAGCATAAAATGATCTTCGAAATTTTCACCCAAGCCGACACCTCCACCACCCGGCGTTATGGAGGCACTGGGTTGGGGCTCTCCATCAGCAAACAATTAATAGAACTCATGGGCGGTTCCATCGACTTAACAAGCGAATTGGAGAAAGGCAGCACCTTCATTATCCGTGTCCCCTTCGTGCTGCAAGCGCAGGCCAAACCGGTGGCTCCGGAAACCGATTTGCCGCTGGAAGGGACCCGGGTCCTAATCGTGGATGACAATCAATTCAACCTGCAGATATGCCGGGAACTGCTGCAGTCCTGGAAGATGATCGCGGTGGAAGCGGGAAACGGGCCGCAGGCCTTGGAAATGCTCCGGCAGGCGAAAGCCGATAAAAAAGGTTTTGCCTTGATGCTCCTGGACATTCTGATGCCAGGCATGGATGGATTCGAAGTTGTAGAACAAGCCAAAAAAGAGGATTTATGCCGGCAATGTAAAATCATTATGATTACCTCCGCCGGCAGGCGGGGCGACGGAGCCCGCTCGCGCAAGCTGGGTATTGCCGGGTACCTGTCCAAACCGATAAAGAAAATGGAGCTGCAAAAAGCCGTCAAGTACGGCCTGCAGGCACAGAAAAGGTCACAGAAGGATTCACCGCTGATTACCAAACACCTGCTGCGGGAGAAGGAGCGCCAGCAGAATATCCTCATGGTGGAGGACAATGCCATCAACCGGCAATTGATGATGACGCTGCTGTCCAAACGCGGTGCCGCGGTTACTGAAGCCGAAAACGGCGTTCAAGCATTGAAATACGTGCAGCAACACCCATATGACATCATCCTCATGGACATTCAGATGCCGCAGATGGATGGTTTGGAAACCACGCGCGCAATACGCCGCCTGGAAAGCGGCACTGACCGGCATATACCCATTATTGCCATGACCGCGCATGCCCTCCAGGAAGACCGCGACCAATGCCTGGAGGCCGGAATGGATGATTACCTCTCCAAACCGATCAACCGCCAGGAATTCTTCGAACTGCTGGACAAGTACTCTCCGCCCATCAGCAAACCCCTGCCCAAAGCCTCCTCCCAGGCCAAACCAACGGGCCCTCTTCCCGCCGCAGCCGATGAAACCGATGAAACTCCTATTGTAGATCTGGCAGAGGCTTTGCATCGTGCGGATGACGATCGTGAATTGCTCAACGAGCTGCTGCAGACATTTGTGGTGAGTGCCGAAAAATCCGCATCCGAGTTGAAACAATACATCACGGGCATGGATTTCATCGCCATCCGTAAAATTGCGCATACCCTCAAGGGGACTGCTTCCAATCTTTCCTGCCAGCGCCTCCGTTTCCAGGCACTGCTGCTGGAAAAACTGGCCACCGAAAAATCACAATACGATGTATTGCTCAAGGCCCAGCAGAAACTGAATAATGAAGTGACGGTTTTGAAAAAACATCTGCAGGAAATCATCCCGCCTTCAGCCTGAAATAATGCTCCCATAAGATTTTTTCACCCGGCAGGATAACCATGCCACGAGGTGTAAGCCAATCGCAACCCTTTGCAGGAGTGCTTTTCCGGCCCCTGTGTTTTTCCCCTGGACACCCGAACGGCCAGCAAAAATGATTATAAGACGTTTTTTTCCCCCCCAAGATGAAATTCCAGGCTCTGGTAGCCCTGATTAAAGGCCACCAGTGCAGGAAGCTGTTTGGCTGTCGGCCCCCACAATTGCCTGGGGCCGGGTGATGAAAAATGATCCTGCCCGCTCCAGCGCTCGCGCGCGGAGAGGAAATACCTGAATGCCGGAGAATCCATGCGCACCAAAGCCTTCTCGATGACCCACTCGTCCTGCCCATGACGGCGTTCCACACATAAAAGTCCGGTCAAAGGTATGGCAACAGCCATGCCTCCGCGATCGAGGTCAGTCAGTGCCGCCATATAGCCGGTTTTTCCGGCCAGGGCCAGGGATCCTGCCGTCATGCCAAGGTTGAAGGTATAGGAAGCGTCAAAAAGCGTTGGCGCCCCACAGCGCCCCTCATAGCCGAAGAAATGATGGTTGGCGTTAAAACCCGACTTTGCGAAGCGTTCCATTTCTGCCGGAGTCAGCTGGATTTGTTCCTCCCCGGGCCCGACGAAAGGAGCGGGATCGGCCTTCATTTCCCGCAAGCGTGCCTGCACCATTTCGATGAGCAGTTGTTCGGTGGGAATCTGGGAAACCTGAAGGTTGCCATGGGCATCCCGGTCCAGCAAAAGCATGTTTTCAAACTGGTCAGGCAAGGTGGCCATCAATTTGGCACTGGCCGCGGATATTTTTTTATAAATAAAATCCTTTTTTTCCGTCATCACCGGGGTTTCGTTCAGCACTTTGGCGTACTGGGCCATCACCTCGTTTAATTCGCGAATCAACACTTTCATCTCAGGAACGAACTCGATCAATCCCTCCGGGATCAGCACCACTCCGTGATTGACGCCCTGTCCGGCCCGGCGGGCAATGGCGCGGCAGACAATGTCCACGATCTGCGACCAGGACATCTTCTTTTCCGCAATCTCCTCGGACACGAAAGCCACGGCCGGTTTGGTC
>JAFGIQ010000233.1 GCA_016929575.1 candidate division FCPU426 bacterium | reverse complement strand
GATTATCGCCGACAATGAACGTACCCTGGTGCTGAGCGGTTCCGGGGAGGTCATCGAGCCGGACGACCAGGCCGTCGCCATCGGTTCCGGCGGGGCCTATGCCCTGGCTGCGGCCCGCGCCATGCTGGAGAATACCACGCTCACTGCACGGGAGATTGCGGACAAGGCGCTGCGCATCGCGGCGGATATATGTATTTACACCAATCAGGAAATCACGGTGGAAGAACTATGAAGACCCAAAAGAAATTATCTGATGTGGAATGGGAACTCACGCCCAGGGAAATTGTGACGGAGCTCAACAAGTACATTGTGGGGCAGGAACAGGCCAAGCGCATTGTGGCCATCGCCCTGCGCAACCGGATGCGGCGGCGCCGCCTGGCGGAGAACATGCGGCAGGAGATCACGCCGAAAAACATCATCTTGATCGGTCCCACGGGCGTGGGCAAAACCGAGATTGCCCGGCGGCTGGCCTCCCTGGTGCGGGCGCCGTTTATCAAAGTCGAGGCCTCCAAATACACGGAGGTGGGGTATGTCGGGCGGGACGTGGAATCCATGATCCGGGATTTGGTCCAGCATGCCGTCAACCTGGTGCGTGAGGAAAAATTCGCCCTGGTCAGGGCAAAAGCGGAGGAACTGGCGAACGAGCGGCTGCTGGATTTGCTGGTGCCGGCGGCAGGGCGGCACAAACGCAGGACGGACAGTGCGGCGGACCCGGCGGGGGAAGCACAGCAGCGCGACTTGCTCCACGCGGAGGCGAAGGAAAAAGTCCGCGCCCAGTTGCGTGCCGGCGAGCTGGAGGAGATGACCGTGGAGTTTGAAGCCAAGGAACAACCCATGCCCATGGTTGAAATTTTTTCCGGCACCAACATGGAGGAGCTGGGCATGAATATCCAGGAAATGATGCAAAATGTATTGCCCGGCGCAGGGCATTCCCGCCAGCGGCGCGTCAAGGTGGCGGAGGCCAGAAGGCAGATCATCCAGGAAGAACTCAACAAGATGGTGGATATGGCCGAGATAAAATCCGAAGCCGTCAAGCGGACAGAGGAAATGGGCATTGTGTTTATTGACGAGTTGGACAAAGTGGCCGGCCGGGAGCAAACCCGGGGACCGGATGTGTCCCGCGAAGGAGTGCAGCGGGATCTTTTGCCGATTGTGGAAGGAACCACGGTGAACACCAAACACGGCGAGGTCAAGACACAGCATGTTCTTTTTATCGCCGCCGGCGCCTTTCATGTGGCCAAGCCCTCGGATTTGATCCCGGAATTGCAGGGCAGGTTTCCCCTCCGGGCGGAACTGACCTCCTTGAAAGCCGCGGATTTTAAGCGCATTCTGCTGGAGCCCAAACAAGCCTTGACCAAGCAATACCAGGCGTTGATGAAAACCGAGGGCGTGACTTTGGACTTCGCTCCGGAGGCGATTACGGAAATCGCCGAAGTGGCCTACCGGGCCAACCAGATGGCGGAAGACATCGGCGCACGGCGGCTGCATACGGTGATGGAACGCATTCTGGAGGAAGTCAGTTTCAGCGCCTCGGAAATGCCGGGGAATACAGTCAACATCACCTCCGAGTACATAAAGCAGCGCATCGGAGATTTGCTCAAAGACCAGGATATCAATAAATACATACTGTGAGGGGCCGTGTCCGGAAAGCCAAAGGAGAATGTCATGAAAGAATTGATTTCGAAAGCAAAGGTCTTGATCGAGGCTTTGCCTTACATCAAGGCGTTTTACGGCAAAACCGTGGTTGTCAAATACGGCGGCGCGGCAATGACCGATCCCCGGTTAAAGGAAGAAGTCATGCAAGACGTGGTGCTCATGAAATACGTCGGCATGAATCCGGTGCTGGTACACGGGGGCGGGCCGGAGATCAGCCGGGTGATGGAGAAAATGGGCAAAAAGGTGGAGTTTGTGGGCGGGCGCCGGGTGACGGACCAGGAAGGAATGGAGATCACCGAGATGGTGCTGGTGGGGAAAATAAACCAGGAAATCGTAGCGGCCATCAACCGCCACGGCGGCCAGGCGGTGGGGCTTTCAGGCAAGGATGGAGGACTGCTGCTGTCGCGCAAGATCAGCGGTTCCCAGATGGACCTGGGTTTTGTGGGGGAGATCAAGCGCGTCTCGCCGCAGGTGATCGACGCTTTGGAAAGGGATAAATTTATTCCGGTCATTGCCCCGGTGGGAGTGGACGAAAACGGGCAGACCTATAACAACAATGCGGATGATGTGGCCGCAGCAGTGGCCGTGGCCCTGAAAGCCGACAAGCTGGTATTGATGACGGACGTGCCCGGAATCCTGAGGGATCCCGGCGATGTCAACACCCTCCTTTCCACCCTGCGCGTGCAGGAAACGGAAAGCCTGATACAGCAAGGAGTCATTCAGGGAGGCATGCTGCCGAAGGTCAAAGCCTGCGAACGGGCCTTGTTGGGCGGCGTGAAAAAAACCCACATCATCAACGGCAAGATATCCCATGCCCTGTTGCTGGAGATATTCACGGACCGAGGGATAGGGACCGAGATGCTCAAGGAGGAGGAATGACAGTGCAGGAAGCCCGCCCCAGCCAGACCGAAGTGATGCAGTGGGACGAAAAGTACATCGCCCGGACATTCAACCGCCAAGACGTGGTCTGGGACCGGGGACGGCAACACCGCTTGTGGGACATCGCCGGCAAGGAATATTTGGATTTTTTTTCCGGCCATGCGGTGATGAACCTGGGGTATGGTCATCCGGCCCAAAAAGAGGCCATGCAGGCGCAGTTGGACAAATTGGTGCACAACGGCAACCTGTTTCACTTTGCCGAGCAGGCGTTGCTGGCCAAACGGCTGGTGGAAACTTCGTTTGGCGACAAGGTGTTTTTTGCCAATAGCGGGGCGGAAATCGTTGACCTGGCCATCAAATTGGCGCGGAAATGGGCGCGCCGGGAAAGACCCCAGGAAGACCAGTACGAGATCATCACGCTTAAAGGGTCCTTTCACGGGCGGACTTTTGGCGCCTTGTCGGCCACCGGGCAGGACAAGTATCATCAGGGCGTCGGGCCGATGCTGCCGGGTTTCAAATACGTGCAGATCAATAATTTTGCCGCCACCGCCTCGGCGATCAACAACAAGACCTGCGCCATTATGATCGAGCCAGTGCAGGGCGAGGGCGGCATTCATATCAGCACCGTGAAATATATAAAAGAAGTCCAGGAACTGTGCAAACACAACCGCTTGCTCCTGATTCTGGATGAGATACAATGCGGTTTGGGCCGCATCGGATATTTTCATGCGTACCAGGCGTTTGACGTGGTGCCGGATGTGCTGCTGCTGGGAAAACCCCTGGGAGGAGGGCTGCCGTTGTCCGCCTTGGTGACCAGACAGGATGTTGCCTTGGCACTGACAGTCGGAGAGCACGGCAGTACGTTTGGGGGCAATCCCGTGGCTGCTGCTGCCGGGCGTGTGCTGCTCAATGAGCTTGACCGGCCCGGATTCCTGGAAAAGGCCCGAAAAACAGGGGCGTATTTGGGGCAGCAACTGGGGATGTTGGCTGCGGATTATCCGGACCGGATTGTTGGTGTGCGGGGCACAGGGTTGATGTGGGGACTGGAGCTAAAAGAACGCGGCCCGGAAACTGTGCGCCTGGCCCTGGAGGCAGGACTGGTGATCAATTGCACGGCCGGCCAGGTGTTGAGGTTTTTGCCGGCGCTGACCATTACCCCGGAGGAAGTGGACGAAGCCGTCGCCATTATCAGAAAAATACTTGCAGGAAAAACCGGGCCGGCGGCAGGATGAAGGAGGAAGGATGCGTATGTCGTCCAGAAAAAAACCAGCACCAGTGAAAAAGAAAAAAAGCCAACAGCGGCTGTCCGTAGGAAGCCTGCTGACTATTGCCCAGCTGAGCAAGGATGATGTGGAGCTGATCCTGAAGACCGCCGCTGAATTGAAAGCCGCGTTCACCCGCGGTCAGGCGGACCGCTCATTGCAAGGCCGGGTGCTGGCCGGAATTTTTGAGAAAAGTTCCACCCGCACGCGCGTCTCCTTCGAAACGGCCATGTTCCAGCTGGGCGGGGTGATGCTGTATCTGGCCGGACGCGATTTGCAACTCGGGCGGGGTGAAACCATCGCGGATACGGCCAGGGTGTTGTCCCGCTATGTCGGCGGCATTATCATCCGGACGGATGCCCATCGGAAAGTGGTGGAAATGGCGCGCGAGGCCTCGGTGCCGGTCATCAATGCGCTGACGGACTATGCGCACCCGTGCCAGGTGCTGGCCGATTTATTAACCATGCAGGAGCGCTTCGGCAAGCTCAAGGGGCTGCGGGTGGCCTATGTCGGCGACGGGAACAATGTGGCGCGCTCGCTGATTTACGGGGCGGCCAAAACCGGAATCGAGCTGGCGCTGGCCTCTCCACTGGGCTACGAGATGGACAAGGACACGGTGGAATTAAGCGAGTCCGTGCGCGTGCAAAACAAAGGCGCCTTGTACCTGACCATGGATCCCCAGCGCGCCGTGGCGCATGCGGATGTGGTGTATACGGATGTCTGGGTGTCCATGGGGCAGGAGAAAGACCAGGCGCAACGCGTGCGGGCGTTGAAAAAGTACCAAGTCAACGACAAACTCATGTCCTATGCCGCGCCGCATGCTGTTTTTATGCACTGCCTGCCTGCGCACCGCGGGCAGGAAGTGACGGATGAGGTCATAGACGGCAAACAATCGATTGTTTTTACCCAGGCGGAAAACCGGCTGCACACACAGAAGGCGATCCTCAAATTGCTGATGAAATAAAATGAGCCCGGAGCCTTGCAGGCGTAAAAGCCTGCGGTTCCGCTGCCGGCCTTGCCCGGACCTGCTTTCCGGCAGGCCCCGGGGGTCTCGCGGGGATGACGGGTGCGGGCGGTTTTCATAGGTGCCCAGAAAGGATGTCATGAAAAAACCGGCGCGCGCAGGCAAGACGGGAAAAAAAAGCAAATCCGCAGGGCGGCCGACCCTGTCCGTGGTTATTCCCGTGTACAATGAGGAAAAAACCATGGCGGAAATTTTACGCCGGGTACGCGCAGTGGATTTGCGGCCGGAGATTATCGTGGTGGATGACGGCTCCACCGATTCCACGCGAGCCATCCTCGCCTCGGAGGCCGGGCCGGATTTGAAAGTGATACGCCTGAAAAAAAACAGCGGCAAAGGCGCGGCCCTGCAAGCGGGCATCAAGCAGGCGCGGAATGATGTGGTTTTGATCCAGGATGCGGATCTCGAATACGATCCGATGGATTACCACGATTTAATCCAGCCCCTGGCACGGGGCGAGGCGGACGTGGTTTACGGCAGCCGTTTTCTGACCACCAAGAGCAGGCGGGTATTGTTCTTTTGGCATTATCTGATGAACCGCTTTCTTACCATGTTGTGCAACATGGTCACCAACTTGTGCCTGACGGACATGGAAGTGTGTTACAAAGCCTTCAAACGGGAGGTCATCCAGGGAGTGCCCCTGCGGGAAAAACGCTTTGGCTTTGAGCCCGAGGTGACCATCAAGCTGGCCCGGAGAAAGTGCCGCTTCTATGAGGTCGGCATTTCCTACCACGGGCGCACGTATCATGAGGGAAAAAAAGTGCGGGCCAAGGACGCGATCCGGGCCCTGTATTGCATTTTTCGTTACGGTTTTTTTTAAAAAGCGGGCTTTGCCGCCGTGGGGGCTGGCCGCACCACAACCTCCCCGAGCAAAGGAGAAGACATGAAAATAAAAAAAGTCGTGCTGGCATATTCGGGCGGGCTGGACACCTCCGTGATTATTCCCTGGCTGAAGGACAATTATGGCTGCGAAGTCATTGCCTTTGCCGCGGACATCGGCCAGGAGGAGGAGCTGCGGGGATTGCCGGCCAAAGCCAGGAAAACCGGCGCCGCCAAATGCCTGGTGCTGGATTTGAAACGGGAATTTGCCGAGGAATACCTTCTGCCCCTGCTTAAATCCGGGGCGGTGTATGAAGGCAAGTATTTGCTCGGCACTTCCATTGCCAGGCCGTTGATTGCCAAGCATCAGGTGGCCATTGCCCGGCAGGAGGGCGCCGATGCCGTGGCGCACGGCTGTACGGGCAAGGGCAACGACCAAGTCCGCTTTGAGCTGACCTATCAGGCCCTGGCGCCGGATTTGCGGGTGATCGCTCCCTGGCGCGATCCGCGCTGGACCATCCGTTCGCGCGAAGATGCCTTGCGCTATGCCCGTGAAAAGCAGGTGCCGGTGGCGCAAACCCTGAAAAAGATATATTCCCGCGACCGCAATCTGTGGCACCTCAGCCATGAAGGAGGGGAATTGGAAGACCCCTGGCAGGAGCCGCGTGCCGGCGTCTGGACCCTGACGCAGGCCCCGGAAAAAGCGCCAGCCCGCGCCGCCTTCATTACCATAGGATTTCACGCCGGAAAGCCAGTACACTTAAACGGCGTGAAGCAAGACCTGGTCCGGCTGATACAGCGTTTAAACAAGCTGGCCGGGCAGCACGGGGTGGGGCGCACGGATCTGGTGGAAAACAGGCTGGTCGGCATGAAGTCACGCGGCGCCTATGAGACTCCCGGCGGAACGGTATTGGTGGCTGCTTTGCATGAACTGCTCAGCCTGGTGCTGGATCGCGAGACCATGCACGTGCGCAGCCAGCTGGCCCTCAGATACGCCGACTTGGTCTACAACGGCCAGTGGTTTACCCCCTTGCGGGAAAGCCTGGATGCATTCACCAACTGCGCGTTGGCCTTGGCTACGGGCGAGGTGCGCATGAAATTATACAAAGGCCAGGCCTTGGTTGCCGGGCGCCGTTCTTTGCATTCCCTTTTTTCCACGGCGCTGGCCACTTTTGGCGAGGATGACGTGTACCGTCAAGCCGATGCCACGGGTTTTATCGCCTTGTATGGATTGCCTTTGAAAGTTAAGGCCTGGTTGAATGCTAAACGTAAAAAAGCAAGACGCTGAACGGCACATGAATTTGAGATGCTGTAATGCCGAAAGTTTAACGCGCCATCGCGAATTCCCCGGGCGATACAGGCGAGGTCAAATCAGTGTTGCAGAGGTCATACAAGGCGTGGTTTCGGGAGACGTCCGCCTTTGGGGGGCTGACTCGGCTGCGGAAAGGCATCCATGCAAGCCCTTTTCGCCGAGGCTCTTTCAACCATGCCTCGCATGATTTCTGCTGCCCTGGCAGCAAATGCACCGGAGATGGTGATTTGAACCAGCCCGGTTTAGACCGGGGTGATTGCATGCGGTTTTTCGACGACCTGCGCTATGAAACCTAAAAACGGTGAATGGATGAGAAATTATTTGTTTTCAGAACTGCGTCTGCCGGATGAATTGGTCCGCGATCTGGAACGCCAGAATCCCTGGTGGCAGAACCAGCCCTTGCCAGAAATTCCCCGCTTCCGGCGTTGGCCGTATGACAAGCTGCGACAGCGGCTTGACCAGCCTATCGCACCAATCGTGGTCGTCAAGGGACCCCGGCAGATTGGAAAAACAACATTACAATTACAATTGATTCAGTCTCTGCTTGAAGAGGGGGTTGATCCGCGGCGGATCATCAGGGTGCAATTTGACGATCTTCCGGTTTTGAGCGGACTTTTTAAAGAACCTATTTTGCGGATAGTTGAGTGGTTTGAGAAAAATGTGCTGGGGGCCACCTTGAACGCCCAAGCGCTTCGGAAAGAACCGGTTTTTTTATTTTTTGACGAGGTGCAAAATCTTGGGGCCTGGGATGTGCAATTAAAATCACTGGTTGATCATGTGACAGCGCGGGTGATGGTCACCGGCAGTTCGGCCCTGTGGATTGAAAAGGGGCGGGATAGTTTGGCAGGGCGCATTCTTTCGCTGGAAGTTGGAACACTGCGTTTGGCTGAGATCGCAGCGCTGCGGCATTTCGGCGAATTGCGTCCATTACAAACCGAGAATGGCTGGCAGGATTGGCTCTCGCCTCATTTTTGGCGTGAACTCGTGAAGCAAGCTGAAAAACAGGCGCCGGTATTGGCAAAGGCTTTTTCCGCTTTTTCCCGGCAAGGAACCTACCCCCTGGCCCAGGTGCACGCGGATTTGTCCTGGGAAGACATCTCCTCCCAGTTGAACGAGACGGTGGTTAAACGGGTTATCGAACATGATTTGCGTGTCGGGGAACGCGGGCGCAAACGTGATCCGCAGCTGTTAGAGGAAGTTTTTCGCATGGGGTGCCGTTATATCGGACAAAGCCCGAATCCTGCCACCTTGGCCCGGGAAACACAACGTGTGTTAAGCGCCAATATCGGCCCGCAAAGGATTCGCCATTATTTGGAATTTCTTGACAGCAGTTTGTTGCTGAGGACCATTAAACCCCTGGAAATCAGGTTTAAAAAACGGCATGGATATAGTAAATTATGTTTGTGCGATCATGCGCTGCGCGCTGCGTGGCTCCGGGAGGTCATTCCTCTCGAACCTGCAGCTTTGGAAAAAACGCCGCACCTGAGTGATCTCGCCGGACGCATTGCGGAGAGCACGGTCGGATATTTTCTTTCCTCCTTGAATGGTCCGGGAGTGGCACATCTTCCCGAACGCGGCGCTGATCCTGAGGTTGATTTTATTCTCACCATAGGCGCCCAGCGCATTCCGGTTGAGGTGAAGTATCGCCGGGTCATTGATCCGCTGGCCGATACAATAGGATTGCGTACTTTTATTGAAAAATCCGTCAACCATGCGACTTTTGGGATATTGATTTCACAAGACGATGCTCCGGCAATCAAAGATCCGCGCATTATTACGGTGCCTTTGCCTGCGCTGCTCATGGTCCGCTAAAGAAAAAAATGTGCCGGTTGCAGTGAATGCATGCTTTTGAAGGAGTGTAGACGATGACTCAGCGTCGTTCAGCAGAATTGAAAAAGAGTACGCTGTCCAAAAAATCCTGGGCCGGGCGTTTTACCAAAGG
>JAFGIQ010000232.1 GCA_016929575.1 candidate division FCPU426 bacterium | reverse complement strand
CCACGGGCAGTATGATCACCTGATAGGGGGAAAGAGGCAGGGGCCAAATAATGCCGTATTCATCATGGTTTTGTTCTATAGCAGCGGCTGCTACACGCGACACCCCGATGCCATAACAGCCCATGACGCAAAGATTCTCCTTGCCGGCTTCATCCAAAAACGTCGCTTGCATGGCTTGCGAATATTTATTGCCCAATTTAAAAACATGTCCCACTTCTATCCCCCGCGCAATGGTCAAAACAGCGCCGCAACGGGGGCACAAATCGCCTTCCTTCACCAGGCGCACGTTGATAATGCGATCCGGTGTGAAATCCACGCCGCTATTCACATCCACGGCATGGGTGTCCGCCCGATTGCCGCCGGTTACGAGATTGGTGGCGCCTGCCAAAGAATCATCCATGATGATGCGTTTTATCCCCCGCAAATCAAAAGGTCCGGCAAATCCAACCGGTGCCCCCGTGGCTTTTTCTATCTGTTCCGGGGTTGCCAGCATCAGGGTTGTTGCATGCAACGCATTTTGTAGTGTGATCTCATTGACTTCCCGGTCTCCGCGTATAATGACAGCCACCAATTCGTCTCCCTCTGCGTAGATCATGGTTTTGGCCAGACGGGTCACGGGCACGTGTAAAAACTCCGCCACCTCCTCGACGGTGTGCTTGCCTGGAGTATCCACCAATCTCCTGCTCGCCCGGGGCTCGGTGGCGTTGGGCTGCGGCAGTCGCCCTTCGGCTTTCTCCACATTGGCCGCATATTGGCACTGGCTGCAGGTGGCAATGGCTTCCTCGCCCGTCTCAGCCAGCACCATAAACTCCGAGGAAAAAGACCCGCCGATGGCGCCCGAATCCGCTTCCACTGCCTTGAAACGCAGGCCGCAGCGGCGAAAGATGCGCTGGTAGGTTTCAAACATGCGCTTATAGGCGGCTTCCGCGCCTGGCTCGTCCCGGTCAAAGGAATAGGCGTCCTTCATCAGGAATTCGCGGGCCCGCATCACGCCAAAGCGGGGCCGGATCTCATCCCGGAATTTGGTGTGTATCTGATAGAGATTGACCGGCAGTTGTCGATAGGATTTGACGGTTCTGCGCACCAGATCAGTAATCACTTCTTCATGCGTCGGCCCGAGGGCAAACTCACGGTCATGCCGGTCCTTGACACGGAATAATTCCGCGCCGTATTTTGACCAGCGTCCTGTTTCCTGCCACAGTTCTGCCGGAGAAAGAATGGGCATTTGCACTTCCACGGCTCCCGCCGCATCCATTTCTTCCCGCACGATTTGCTCGATCTTGCGGATGACGCGCCATCCGAGGGGCATGTAATGATAAAGACCGGATGCGAGTTTTTTAATGAGCCCGGCGCGCACCATCAACTGATGGGAAACGACCTCCGCCTCGGCAGGCACTTCTTTCAATGTTTCCAAAAGGATTTTGCTCCAGCGCATGGTTCGGCCTTTCTTTTTTGCTGTATAGAATAAAAATATTTTGATTTTCTCACAAACCCGCGGCAGAGGCAAGCCCGGATCAATAGCAGCAGCAAATCCCAAGCCCGATTTGTTTTTCATAAACGGGTGCTGGGCGGTTTTTTCCGCCCCAGTCTGTCTGGAAAGCTCCCGGCGGATTCCGCCCGCCGCCAAATAATTCACTTTCTTTTTTAATGCTTATCCTTTATGCTGCTGTCCAGCCGCGGCCGCAACCAGCCGGTTGCGGCTGATCTGCCGGAGGTGGGCGATGACTTCCAAACTTGAGGCCCTGCTTTCCCACAGCGCCAGACATATGCGGGCTTCGGAAATCCGCGAACTGCTCAAGCTTCTCAATACCACGGACATGATCAGTTTTGCCGGCGGGTTGCCGAATCCCGACGCTTTCCCGATTGGCCCGCTTAAAAAAGCGGTGAACCACGTTTTGGACGAACATGCGCGCGAGGCCCTGCAGTACAGTGTTACAGAAGGCCACACCCAACTGCGCAATGCTATCGCCGCCGGCATGGGAAAAGAATACAACCTATCCCAGTCCGCCGCCAATATCCTGATCACCACCGGATCCCAGCAGGCGTTGAACCTGCTCGCCCAGGTTTTTTTGGATCCGGATGATGTTGTGCTCACGGAGAATCCGACCTATCTGGGCGCCCTCCTAACCTTCCGCGCCTGTCGGGCGCGTGTGGAAACCGTGCCCATGGACCATGAAGGCATGTGCATAGACCTGGCGGAAAAAAAGCTCGGCGAACTGCGGCAACAAAACCGGCTGCCAAAATTCATCTATACCATCCCCAATTTTCAAAACCCCACCGGCATCTCCATGAGCATACGGCGGCGCGAAAAACTGTACGCCCTGCTTGCCGAATACGACCTGCTGCTGGTCGAGGACGACCCTTATGGCATGCTGCGCTTTGAAGGAGAGCGGCCTCTTTTGATTAAAAATTTCGACCAGGAGGAACGGGTGCTGTACCTCGGTTCCTTTTCCAAGATCCTGGCTCCCGGATTCCGCGTCGGCTGGATAGCCGGCCGTCAGGAAATTTTAAACCGCCTCAGCCTGGCCAAACAAGCCCAGGATTTGTGTACCAATGCCTTTGGCCAGTATTGCGTCTATGAAGCCATTCACCACAAAATGCTTTTTCCACACATTGCAAAGATTGTGCGCCTCTACAAAACCAAGCGCGATTTGATGTTGCAGGCCCTGGACCGCCATTTTCCCGCCGGCGTCACCTGGAACCGGCCTGCCGGCGGCATGTTTTTGTGGGTCATGCTGCCTGGCAACCTAAACGCCCTGTCTTTGCTTTCCCGGGCCATCGAGCAAAAGGTGGCCTATGTCCCCGGCGAACCGTTTTTCCCTTCAGGCGGCGGACACAATACGCTCCGTCTCAACTTCAGTTTCGCAGCGGATGACCAGATCGATGTTGGCATTGCCCGATTGGGCAGGGTCTTCAAGGAGGCGCTGGCGCAGCGGGCGGCGGAAGACGGCGGGGACGGCATGGAGATATTTTAAAAGCCTTATGCGGCGGCGATTTTTATTTCAGGCGCTGCCAAACACCCGCCGCGCTGGAAAGCAAAAAGAGCACCACTACGGCCAGCGCCAGCCAGTCAAATATTTTCAGCGGCTTTTGCGGCCAGTAAAACACAGCTGCAGAAAAAAGCAGGACCTACAACAGGGTTTCGGGCAAACCCAAAAGATGGTACTGCCAGGGAAATACCGTGTAAATCATCCCTTCGAAAGAACCCGGCGCCGGTCCAATCGTAAACCAAGCGGACAAACCCGGTATCAGCCACGCCAACAACCACCAACCGTGTTTGGCCTCCAAAAAAATACGGCGAAAAGGATAAAGCACCACCCCCAACAGAGATCCCCGCAGCACCTGCAACCCCATGCCCAAAGCCACCCAAGGTGAATCCATGGGACGCATGAGGTGCGTCAGCGTACCAGTGCTGAAATGCTCCCTACAACCCATGCACGACAATGCGAACAAACCGGCAATGCCATAGGCAATGGTGTGGGCTGCCATAACCCGCCAGATGAAAGTATAAAATCCAGGGTGTCTGTCTTCCATGGTCTTTGCCTCCCCTGCGGACATTATTAAAAATCCCCGGTCTGGACCTGTTTTTCAATAATGCTATTCCTCTCAGGTCACGAAGTGGAACCGGGCACGCGCCCGGCAAGCCGTGGAATTCGCGGTGGCATATTAACCGGATGTGTGATTTTTATTTTTCTTTCAGCGCTTGGGAGTCCAGTCTGTGGATAAAAACCGCCTGCTCCTCCCGGCAAGAGACGTAGGCAGCTTTGCCGTCCGGCGAGATGGCGATGGCCTGTGGATCACGGCCGGTTTTTATCTCCATCAAGACCGCTCCGGTCCGCAAAGACAATACGATCACCTTGTCCGCCGTCAGGATGAAAAGCGTTGATCCGCGCGTGCCCAAGGCAAAATCCCGGGCATCCTGCCCTGCCTTCCAGGTCAGCCCGGCGATGCGGTAGTTGAGGTCAATCAGGTGCACTTTGGATTCGGACGGCTGGGCATCCTGCCCCCGGCACAAGACCAGCAGTTTATCCCCCATCGGATCCATCAACAACCGCCTGGGGTTGGGCCATACCGGCACGCGGGTCACGATCTGTCCTTGCTCCAAGTTTACAGCCACAACTTCATGCGCCCTGTCATTGGCCACCCAGAGCAGGTCTGTATCCGGTTGGAGCAGCAGATCCACCGGATCCATTCCTATCTCAATTACGGGCAATGGATTTTTTCCTATATAGGTGCGCAGCAGATCGGTTTCCGCACTGCTGTATATAAACTGCTGTTTCTCGGGGCGCACAGCCAAGGCCGTGCAGCTGTCGGGCAGGGCAAACGTATCCTGGCACTTCAGGTCCGGGACCACAACCGTCATCAGCATGCGTTCCTCACCGCAGAGCACGCGCAAGGTGCGGTTATCCCTCTCCAGATACAACCTCAGGGGGCCGGTTTCCACCTCCATGAGTCCAGCGCGCGCACGTTGGTGCAGGTCCCAAGCCAGGAGTTTTTCCGCGCCCTCGCAGGCGACATACAAGTATCTCCCCCGGGCATCCAAGGCCAGGCTGCCCGGATCGGCCTCTGTTTCAATGAGTTTCGGACGTCGGCTGCAGGCGCACAGCACTGTTGACGCACAGAGAAAAAAAACCAGGCACCAAAACAGCCGCACCGAAAAATTACGTCGAGTAAGCATATCAGCCCAGTCCTTTGGCCGTCATGGCATTGGGAAAAGACAT
>JAFGIQ010000231.1 GCA_016929575.1 candidate division FCPU426 bacterium | reverse complement strand
TTCCGTACCGTGCTAGAACCGGATTTTATTTTTATGGTAAATCATTGTTGTTTCGGGTTTTAAAAGGGCATTTACTTCTCAGGAATCATTTAACAACTTGACTAAAAATGCTTTTGGATCAATTTAACCATTGAGAAATGTTGACTACCTTACCGGCTTAATCTTGCCACCACAAAACCGTAAAACATTAAAAATAGGGATGGGGAAAACCACGCCCATACACTGCTATTAACCTTACCGGCGAACGCGAACGCGATGGGACACCCAAATCCCAAAAATGCCGCTGCCAACAAGGAAAACGCAATGACCGGACTTGCCGGCGCGCATGGTGGAAAAACGTCAATGAAAAAGAGAATGGATGCATTCACGAAAAAACCGTTCCGGGGTATGTTTGCATATGGTTCCGGTATGTCTGGAATCGAGGGCATGGCGGTACTGGCATTGCCGGCAATTAAAAATCCGGGAGGATGAAAACGGACATGGCCCAAAAGAAGGTTATGATCATTGACGATGATCCGGAATATTTGGGGGAGATTGGCAATGTGCTGGCCGGAGCCGGATATAAAGTTGAACTTCTCAGTGACAGCACACAAGTCATGCCGTGGTTAAAAAGTTGGCGCCCGGATGTTGTGCTTCTGGATCTTAATATGCAAGGCAAGGACGGTTTGCAAGTGGCCAGGGAGATAAACGAGGATCGTGCGACCAGGGGAACCATCGTGATCGCGGTAACCGGATTTTACACTGAAAAAGAATACGCGAAATTGATGCAAGAGTACGGGCTCAGGCAATGCCTTTTAAAACCGGTGAAACCCCTGGATGTCATTCATTGCATTGAGAACGCCGTGAAGGAAGAATGATAAAAGGTGACGGCATGAAAGGCCGTGCAAGTAGCAAAAGGCCGGTGAAAAGAGCGGTGAAAAAAACAACCAACAGGAGGAAAATTATGTCGAACATGAAGGAGTTGTATCAAAGCGCGGACTGGAAAGCGGAAAAACATGTGCCGGTGATTGAGGCGCCGGCCAAGATAAAAAAGGGAGAATGTGTCCAGGTGAAGGCCGTGGTGGGCAAGGAAATAGCGCACCCCAACAAGACCGAGCATCACATCCGCTGGATTGACGTTTATTTTCACGCACAGGGTGAGAAGTTTCCGTATCAGATCGGCCGGGCCGAATTCACGGCGCACGGCGAATCAATCCAGGGACCTGACACCAGCGGAGTATACACCTGTTTCGAAGCTACGTTATGCTTTAAAACCGAGAAGCCGGGAATGATCCTGGCTTCGTCTTATTGCAATATTCACGGCTTGTGGGAAAACGCGAAAGAGCTGGCTGTGGAGTGAAACGGCTGATGGCGATTTTGCGCAGAGAGGATCGGGGGGCGAAGGAGGGAAGATCATGAAATACAAACTCAAGGTTGCGGCATTGATCATGGCGATGGTCATAACCATGGCCGGATGCGGGCAACAGTCCGCGCCGAATAAAGAGATGTCAATGGGAGGTTTGAAGCTCGCGCCGGTGACAGACTCGCCCGAATATCCGGATGCGAAATTGACCCTGCTTTCTCCCGCGGCAGGCGCAACTTTGCAACCCGGCATGAACCGGTTTGTGTTTAAAGTCGAAGGATTTAAACTCGGCGTGCAAACCCCCGGTGCAGCCGGCAAGGGTATTGCCAATTCGGACAAGGGGCAACACATACATTTCATTCTCAACAACGGTCCCTATGCCGCTTATTATACCAATGCCTTTGAACACGAATTGCCCGCAGGGCATTACGTGCTCCTGGCTTTTTTGTCGAGGTCCAACCATGAAAGCGTGAAAAATCCCAATGCTTTTGTTTTCACGCAATTTGATGTCGGGGAAAAACAACCGCAAAACCGGGTGAATTTGGGAAACCCCCATCTCATCTACAGCAGGCCCAAGGGCACATACCAAGGCAAAGAGAGCAAAAATATCATATTGGATTTTTACCTGCTCAACGCCGCGCTTTCACCCCGAGGCAACCGGGTCATCGCAACTATAAACAATACTCCCTTCACTTTGACCGAGTGGCGCCCCTATATCATTTCCGGAATGCCAATGGGCGAGAATACCGTCTCCCTGAAACTGGCCGACAGCCAGGGGAACCTGATACCAGGGCCTTTTAATGAAACCACCAGGACCATCATCCTGGAGTGAGACATTAAAATTTATTGAAAGTAATGTAGAGAATGAAAATACCAGAATAGAAACAATCAAAAGCCATTGAAGAAGGTGATTGGCATGAGGACTATAACTGCAAAAGGAAATGAGCTGCATCTGACAGGGCGGATGCTTGAAATAGGTGACGAGGCGCCGGATTTCACAGTAGTAGGAGAGGATATGCAGGAAATCCGTTTGCGGGATTTTGGCAACAAGATCAAGCTGCTGACCACATTTCCATCCTTGGACACTTCGACCTGCCAAATGCAGGTCAAAACTTTTAACCAAAAAGCGGGCGGATTTGATCCGGACGTGGTCGTGGTCGGCATCAGCCGGGACCTGCCGTTTGCACAGAAACGGTTTTGTGAGATGAACAATATAACCGGGGTCATAGCGGCTTCGGATTACCGTTATGCTTCTTTTGGCTTGAATTACGGGCTGCTTGTCCGGGAAACGCGTTTGCTGGCAAGGGCAATTGTCATTGCGGATAAAAACAACGTGGTTCGTTACCGGCAAATCGTGCCGGAATTGTCCCGAGAACCTGACTATGATGATGCCATGCGCGAATTGCAAAAGGTGGTAAAAGATCCGGCCGGGGAAATAAAACGGCCATTGCCGGTTAAATGCACGCCCTGCGAAGCAGGCACGCCGCCTCTGCCCGGCGATGAGATTATGGCGCGGTTTGATCTCATTATCGGTTGGGAACTGGCTGAGGATCAAAGAAAATTAAGGAAGGAATACAGGTTCAGGGATTTTGCGGATGCCAAGCTTTTTGTGGATTTACTCAGCCTGGCTGCCGAGGAACAGGGTCATCATCCGGTTATTACATGGATATACAATAAAATAAAAATTACCCTGACCACGCATGCTTCCCAAGGCCTGACGGAAAATGATTTTATTATGGCAGGACTGATAGATGGATTGATAAATAGCTGGAATTAGGCGGCGTGAATTTGCGGAGGTAAAATGCAAACCATAAAAAACAATATTCAGATAACCCTGGCAGCGGGCCTGCTTTTTATTTCCCTTGGCGGGTGGTTATTGCACCTGCGCATTCATCCGCCCGGGGTACAAGTTGCCAACTGGATTCCGTTTGCCGCGGGGCTCCTAAGCGCCTTTGCCGTGCCCTGCATGTTTATGTTCAGGCGCACGCTGCACTGGGCATACATTCTCAACGGCATGATGGTTATCCTTGGCATGATCACCATGGCGCATTTCTCCATTGCCCATTGGCAGGGAGCATTCACCATGTCCGGATTGTTTTTGAAAACCCTGCTTCCGGACATCGTCATGTTGGGCGCCAAGTTTGCACTGGGAAAGGCTTTGTTTGAACTTTCATTTTTAAAACAGGAGACAGACCCCATGCGGCAAGGGCATTCCTGGCGCTATCCCAACATGGGCTGGTGGTGGGTTCACTTGGCGGCCATGTCGGCTGTCTATGCGCTTGGCCATTGGCTGTGGCCGTAAAGGAGGCAGGAGATGAACCGATTCCGTTTGTGGAAAACCGGTTGGTGGCTGCTACATATAGCGGCTGTCTTATTCATGTTTTGGCTGGGGCATATGGTGCGGTTTTAAAATAGGATTCGTATTTAATAAAGCGTCGCGTCTATAACGCGACCAATAAAAATCAAGGGGGGAAAAGATCATGAAAATACTGGTGGTTTTTTATTCGGCCTATGGCCACACTTACAAGATGGCTGAAGCAATTGCCGAGGGGGCGCGCAAAATCAAGGGAGCGGAGGTTGAACTCAGGCAGGTGCCTGAGACCCTGTCTGAAGCGCTGCTCAAGCAGATCGGAGCCTTGGAAGCCAGGAAAGCCTTTGCCCATGTTCCGTTCATCACGGTTGAGGAGTTGGGCAAGGCGGATGCGGTTATATTCGGGACGCCCACTCGCTTTGGCAACATGTGCGGCCAGATGCGCCAGTTTTTGGACGCCACCAGCCAGCTCTGGATGAACGGCTCGCTGGTGGGCAAAATCGCGGGAGTCTTTACCAGCACGGCCACGCAGCATGGGGGGCAGGAGAGTACGCTTTTAAGTTTTATGAACACCCTGTTGCATTTGGGCATGGTGGTTGCCGGCCTGCCGTACGCGTTTCAGGGTCAGATGCGGTTGGACGAAGTCACGGGCGGGTCCCCGTACGGCGCCACCACCATTGCGGGCGGAAAGGGCGAACGCCAGCCCAGCGGCAATGAACTGGACGGAGCGCGCTTCCAGGGTGAATACATAGCCGGTTTGGCGGCCAGACTTTCCGCCTAAAGGATGAAACGGAAAGGGTGATGCGGCATGAAAAAGATCGCGGTGGTGATAGACGATTGGTTTGAAGACTCGGAGTACACGGAGCCGGTCAAAGCGTTTCAGGACGCCGGACATAAAATCGTCAACATAGGACTGGAAGCCGGAAAAACCGTCAAAGGCAAGAAAAACAGCACGCCGGTAGTCATTGATAAAAACTTTGCTAAGGTCGCGTCCAGTGACTTTGACGCCCTGCTCATTCCGGGGGGATTTTCGCCGGACCGCCTGCGTGCCCATGACCGTCCGATGAAATTCGTAAGGTCCTTCATGGATCTGGGCAGGCCTGTATTCGCCATCTGCCACGGCCCGCAGCTTATGATCAGCGCGGACCGGCTGAAGGGGAGGCGGGTTACCGGGTATGCATCCATTGTCCGGGACCTTAAAAACGCCGGAGCGCGGTTCGAGGACGCCGAGATAGTGCTGGACGGTAATCTGCTGACCAGCCGCCATCCCGGAGACCTTCCGGCATTTATTCGGAAAGCCCTGCAAATGCTGGAACAGCCGGTTTCGGAAAAAGGGAAAGCGTCCCATTCCCCCGAACATCAAAAAAAGGAGAAAACAACATGGAAAAAATTCAGAGAGAACTGGTGGACATGCTGAACCAGGCTCTGCGCCTGGAGCACGCGGCGCGCATTCAATACCTGGCGCACGCGGAGCTGGTCAAGGGAATCAATGCGGAAGCGGTTATCGGACGATTGAAAGAACTGGCCACAGACGAGGAAAAACACGAGGCCAAGTTCAGGGAGTTGATCGGCGCCTACCTGGGAGGCGAACCGACCATGGAGATGGGAGAAACGCACCGGGAGCAGGATATTGAGGGTATCCTGAATATCAATCTAAAGAATGAAAAAGAAGCCATTGATTTTTATAAAGAAATATACCGAAAGGCAAAGGACCACAAGGACAGCCTGCCTTATGTATTTGAAAGAATCGAGCATGAGCTCAGGCATGTGATTTTGGACGAACAGGAGCATGTGACGGAATTGTCCCTACTGCTGGGTCTGTAAAAGGGGGCGGATGAATATACGCGCTTACGTGGATCCCGACCTTTGCACGGGTTGCGAGTTGTTCGTTTAAAACTGCCCGGATGTCTTTAAAATGAACGGCCAGAGCATTGCCGAAGCGTATGTAGATCCCGTGCCGCCCGGCCTTGAGGACTTGGCCAGGGAAGCGGCCGGTCAATGCCCGGTGGAAGCCATTTTAGTGAAGTGAAACCCAAGGAGGGCGTAAGGCACGTAAAAGGGAACATGAAAACAACCTATGTGAAGGGACAGGGAGTTAAGACCCTCGGCAAGGCTGTATCTCGCGCTTTCCAAAAAGCAGGTTGAATAAAATGGCGCTCCCGACTTTTGATGATATTTGTTCCCCAGACCTCTTTCAAACTGTTGGGATTTTTCAAGCGTTCAATGCCGTGTAATTCGGGAACATTCTTCTGCGGAAAACAACCAATATTTAAGGGATGAATATTCCGGCATATGGAGGGGAGAGTCATGCGAGTAAGCGATGTTATGAAAAAGCAATTGGAAATCGTGGATACAAAAGAAAGCCTGGCGCAGGCGGAACAAAAAATGCGGGAAGCCGAAGTCAACGTGGTGCTGGTCCATCACAATAAATCACTGGTGGGCGTACTTTCGGACCAGGCCTTGATGCTCCGCGCCAAAAGCAACGGCGGCAGTCCGGAGAAAAGCAAGATGCAGGATATTATGAGATCACGGCTGGTGGTATGCTATGAGGATGAGAGCATTGAAGACAGTTCGCTGCTCATGGCCCTGAAAAAAGCCGGGTATTTGCTGGTGTTGAACCGCGAAGACGATATAACCGGCATTCTTTCGCGCGAGGATATCGCGCAGAAAGCGGATATATTTTTCGAGGATGTGTTGAAAAAAATAACAAGCGATGACAAGAAAACAGATGGAGGGAGATAAGCATGCAGCCCATTGGCCTGTTGATGATTGAGCACCGTTTGATTGAACGCATGGTGAAACTGATGCGCAGTGAGGCAGTGAGGATTGAGCAGGACAAAGAACCGGATATGGCTTTTGTCCGCACGGCCGTGGACTTCATCCGGTTCTACGCGGACCGCTGCCACCACGGCAAGGAAGAAGACATTCTCTTCAAGGCCCTGGAATTAAAACCTCTTAGCAAAGAACACAAACGGATAATGACGGAATTGATCCAAGAGCATGCCTGGGGCAGGGAAACCCTGGCCAGGCTGGAACAGGCTGGGAAGGATTTTGCCAGCGGCAACCAAGACGCATTGGACGAACTCCGCGCGACCATGAAGGAGTTGGCGGAATTTTACCCGCAGCACATTATCAAGGAAGACAAACATTTTTTCATTCCAATCATGCAATATTTTAATCAGGCGGAACAGGACGCCATGCTGGCCGAGGAATACGGCTTTGACCGGAAAATGATTCACGAGAAATACCGGGCCGTGGTGGAGGATTCGGAGCGCGTGACAACAAAGCGCGAAGGGAATTCGTGAAAGGAGTGATATGGATATATTTGATGAAATAAGCACGGTCAACAGCCAGGGGATTAAAACCTTCAAAATCCCCCTGGCGGGCAAATGGCAGAAGGTCAATGACATTAAAACCATTGTCGTGCGCAATCCGGCCACCAACGAGGTGCTGGGAGCAGTCCCGGACTGCGGAGGACAAGAAGTCGAGTCCGCGTTGGCTGCGGCCAGGGCCGGCAGCCCC
>JAFGIQ010000230.1 GCA_016929575.1 candidate division FCPU426 bacterium | reverse complement strand
GGCCACTGCCATGGGCAGGGCTTCTATGAGCCACGCCCGGCGCTGGTATTGTGTTTCCAGGCGCGCCTGCTCTGCCGCCAGCTCGGCAGCCGGGGCCAGCAAGTGCCTGACCTGGTATTTCTGCATCCCCCGCTTGACATGCCAGTCCTGCAGCCAGGGCATCAGGCCGCCTCGGCTGCCTTTGCCGGTTTCCGGTGTTTGCTGTCCAGCCCTTTTTTCCTGCCCGGCTGCCTGGCTTTTGACTGCAGCCAAGTATTCGTTCAAGCGTGTTTCCGGCAATTGCCCGTTTTCGGCCAAATCAGCCAACGCGTAACGGTTGTCCAGGAAAACCAGCTGCCGGTAGGTCAGCTGCTGGTCGGCTGCATCCAAAAAATGCCGCAAAGCCAGGCCTGAACCTACATGCTTGACATTGTCTTGCCCCTGCGCATTGCGGGCAACAATGCGGCGCCCGGCCAACCCGCCGGCGACTGCCTGCCCCAGATAAAACGGGAAGTACAGCGCTTCATCAATGTCCAGGAAATCATCCACCAGCGAATCGCCTGCTCCCAGTTTTGCGCCATCCCCGGGAACCTGCCTGATCCAGTCCTGGGCAACACCGGCTTTTTTGTACAGACCGATGGTGGCAAAAGATCCTCCTGAACCGGCAAAGAATCCGCCGCGCTCAGGATCATAGCCGTGTTCCTGCAGCCAGGTTAGTGAAAATTCTATGGCCTGGCCCCCTTCTGCACCCGTACGGATCAGGGTTAACTGGCTGTCAAAATGCCCCAATTTGGCCGCTGAAAAATCTTTAACTGCTTGCTGAAAAATATTTTTGACCTCGCTGATGTTCCTGGCGTTTTCAATGTCCTGGATCGGCCGGTCAAAATTTTTGCCCAGTTTCCCGGCCAACACCCGCAAATAGCCCAGGCAAAGGCCTTTGGCAAAATCGCGCTGTTGCCCGGGCGCAAGGCGTCCGGTGCAGGAATAGTGCTCCTGCCCGTCCGCGTCAAAAGTCATGGTTTCAGCGCCGTAAATGCCCTTGAGGGTCAGATGCTCCAGGCACTCCTCCCTGCCTTCCTGGCGCAAGGCCTCCCGGATCACATCAACCACCCGTGTTTTCAGATCATAGTTGTAATGGACTGCTTCTTCGGCGTAATCACGCGGATTGTCCGAGCGGTAGAGCCTGACGGTTTGCCGCTCCACCAGCGGGGCGCCGCTGACAATCAGGATTTTCACTCCCGCCTTCAAAGCGCGCATGACCTGGGCAAGGTTTTCCCCTTCAAGTTTTGCGGTTGCCCCCTCGGTGAGGGTGTCATCCGCATCCAAAACCGCGCATTTCAATTTGACCCTGGCGTCGGGGTCAAATCCCCGCGGAATCTGCCGCAGGTACAGTCCTATCCGTTCAGCCTCCCTGGCAGCCTGCAGTTTCGCCTCCAGGGATGCCAGTGCTTGCTCCATTTCTTCAGGCAATGCGATGCGTTCAATAAATGTATAAGGATAATAGGCAGGGTCATCTGCCTTGCCAATGGCAACACCCTGTCTGGCCAAGCGGGCCGTGTCAAATCCTTGGCCTGCCCATTCGGACATTTCTGACAATCTGTCCGGCTGCAGATCAATGACCCAGCCATTGACAATGATTACAGTATGGTAAATCCCTGCCAGGACAGCAAAACGGGCATCCTTAAAACCCGCTTGTTGCAGGCGGCTGACAAAATGGGCGGCGTATTCCCCGCCAATGGCTTTTTTTACCGGTTCCAGAAGGCTTTTTGTTTCCAGGGCCAGCTGCAGCAGGCGCTCTTTTTCGTCTTGTTCAGGCTTGTTTAAGGGCCGGGGCTGCAGATCCGTGCTGTAGCGCGGAGTTTCCTGCTTGATGAATCCTGCGGCCATCATGAATTTATAGGTGTTGGTTTGCAAAAGCAGGCGGTCTGCAAGCTCCGGGCCGTCCATCTTGGCCGCAGCGGTACGAAACAACCCGGCAAATCGCCCCTCGCTCATTTTCTGCCCCTGGCCTTCAGGGCAGAGGTTGTGCAATTCCTCCAGCAGCCTGCGTTCCTCCGGGTTCCCGGCAATGAGTCCGGCCGCATAAAAAAGACACTGGCGCATATTGACTTTGAGGTGCGGGTAATAGTAGTTCAGCAAATACTGCAGCATGATATCCGTGCTTTTCAACATTGCGGTCTGCAGTATTCTGTCGCCCAACTTGGCTATCAAGACGCCTATTTGCAGGATGGAGAGCGAATAGCCGGCTGTTTCTTTCTTGATATACAATGAAGGGTGGTCTTCATAGATCACGGCAGACGAGCCCCGGTTGTTGAGCAGATCCGCAATGCTGCCAATATCCCATGCTTCAGGCTGGTCGTGGATTTTATCCTTATAGCGGCCCGCCCCGTATGCATTCAGCATGTCTGCATAAATACGGTCGATTTCATCCTGGTTGCTTAAAATTTTATGCAGAGCCGCAAAAGCCTCTGAACGCACCTTGCCAAGTCTTTCCGCGGCATCTGCCGTGGAAAGCTGCGCCCAGGGGGTGAGCACATTGTAGACCGCATGCAGGCCGACAAATCCCAGGATGGCGGATATGATGGGCAGGATGATGAAGGCCGCGCCCGGCATGGCCATTGCCATCTCCGGACGCGACAGCCAGGCCAGCGTCACAAACGGCAGAGCCAGCATGGAACCAAACATGACCACCCAGCCGGTGATACGCGGGATCAGTTTCATGTAATCCAGGGTCCTGTCCGGTTTCAGGTTGTTGTGCCGCAGCAGCAGGAATTGCCGCGGATTCCGGATATTCTCCCAGGTGAATTCCCTCCAGGGACGGACAAACACATTGTGCAGGTATTGTTTAAAGGTGACTTCCGTGCGCGACAAGATCTGGTTGGCCCACCAGTGGATCACAAACGAGGCAACAAAAATGATGGGCAGGGACAATGGTAAAAGCAGCAGGGCCGCATTGGCCCCGGCAATAAACAGGGCCGGGATCCAGATGCCCTTGGGCGGCGCGCGGCCTTTCCATAACATCTGCGCAAAATGCAGAATGAAAAATATGGGCCAGGCTGCCAGAAAGCCTGTTTTCCATAACATCTCCGGGCTCACCGCTCCCACGGCAATCAGGGCAATGGATACCAGCACCCCGCCAAGCATGGATATGGCGTTTTCCGCCACCCAGGCCACCCAGCGGTCGTAGGTTTCAGGCTTCATCCCTGCGCGCACAAACAGAGCCTTGAGCCAGGGCATCAGGCCGCCGGCCTGTTTTGCCGCCGCATCCTGCGCCCGCACTTTATTGTTCACGCTTTCAAGCAACGCCAGTTCTGATGCAGGGTGGAATCGCCACTGCCCCTGCCCCAGGTACTCGGCAGCTCCGTAATATTGCTCCAGCGTCTCGGAAGTATACAGAAGATAAAGCGATTTGTCGGGCAGATGGACCACTTGCGTGACAATGGTTGTTTGTTCGGCATTGGCATCAAACCATTGCTCGCTGCGCATGGGGTGGACCCAGCTGGGCTGCACGCCGTGTTCCTGCTGCAGATAAATGTTGATGTTCTCTATATTCTTCCTGCTGGCCCCGTGTATGGAAGCAACCAGCACCACTTCCCCATGCTTGATGAAAGGCAGAATGCTCCTTAAACAGGCATTGGCAAACACCAGCCCCATGCTGCTGGTCATAGAGGCTGCATATCTTTTGTCCGTCAGGTGGCCCATGCCAATGCCGAGGGGCACAATCGCCGCACAGCTGTACATGGAGGTGGCTTGGGCGCTGCGGGCCATTAGCGCGGAATCATTTTCCCGGATATAATGATCGACGATGATTGTCTGCAAATTCTGTTGCATCTTCCCCGGCAGCCGGACGGGCAGCGGCAGGCCGGCGGCATCCACGGCTATCCGCCCGCCGCGGCCTTCTGCTTCAGCCAGCATCCCTGTTGTTTCATCCTGTTCCGGGCTTTGCGGCTCGGTCGGCATCAGCTCCGGCAATGTTGCTGCCGTCTTCATTGGGGACAAACCCAATTCCGGCAGCAAGGCAGCCATAGCCTGTTCATTGGCCTGTTGGTCAAACGACCCCGGCACCAGCCACATGTTGTATTTTTCGATGATGGCCTTGATCCGCCGGGCAAACAGGCGCCTGCGGGCATAGGGCATGCGCCAGCCCCCGAGCAGATACTGCTCCACTGCCCTCACTTCAGACCGCAACAGCCGGTGTCTTTTCAATTCCCGGGCCATGCGCCTGAGCATGCGCCAGCGCGGTTCGGTGAGCACATAAGGATAGCGGGACTTCAGGCTGTCAGCGGCAGGGGCCATTCCTGAGTCTGAATAGGCCGCGGCCATCTCGCGCAGGAATTGCTCGCCTGCCGGGGTCATGATGGTCATGTAAAACCCGCCCCTGACCGTGACCACGCGCAAATTGACAAACGCATCCAGCAGCTCCTCGGAAACCGCGGGCAGGTATTTGCGAATAATCTTTGCCACGGAGGTTTTCAGATGCCTGCGGCTGGTCCAGGATTTCTGCATCCTGCCCCTGTAGTTGATCACGTGAAAATCATCCATGGACTGGTAGAATTGGCGTATGACTTGATACTCTTCCTTGCTTAAAGGTTTTTTATCAAGCCGGTCGTATATATTCCTGATCCGCGAATAGTAACGCGCAAACATGCGCGCCTCCTCGGCTGGGAATCCCATAAGCAGGCCGACCGCCTCTGAATATATGCCGTCGGCGGCGGACTCCTCCTGTGCCATCAGCCGGGCAATAATATTCGGCAGGACGGCTTCTATTTGCTCCAGCCGCTTGGCAGCATCCGCAGAGAACACCTTTTGCGTAAAACGGCCAAAGAGTTCAAAATGTTTGTCCGCCGTCAATGCCGCCAGCCGGGATTGATAGATCATTATTCCTCCATCAGCCCTTCTTTGCATCCGGGCCTGGGGGCCAAAAATCCCTTTGGCAAACAAAGCCTCCAAAAGCGGTGAAGGTGTTAAAACCAGGAGCGCGGGCTTTTTGCCGATAAGGAAAGCCTGAATGTTCCCGGCCTCGGCACCCCACAGCAAATAATTCCTGATTTCAGGAGTGGGCGCGGTTTCCACCAGGCGGGTGTAAAATTGGGCGGGATTAGCCCCCAATAAACCAGCAGGGATTGGCCAGTCCCTCATGTCCTTTCTATACAACCTGGTCCAAAAACCGCGGCGTCCTTGTGCCCGCGTCATCTCCTGATAGTAATCGGTTGGCAGCAGGCGGCTGGCATGCAACCGCAACATCATGAGGGTAAAGCGGTCCAGCCAATAATTCCGCTGATTTTGCCATAATGCCCCGAGCCTTTGACCCAGGCTTTTCCGCTCTGTTGCTTTTTCCCTTTCACGGGCAACCGCTGTTGTTGGCGCCTCCCCCTCAGGGTGACCCGGCACATCCAAAACCGCCAGGCCCGCGTCCTGTCCGGTCAGTGCCTGCCAAATTAAATCCACATCCCGGCCCAGGCGCTGCTGGTTTTCCTGAAAATATTGGACCACGGTTTCCAGGTCCGGTCCTGTATAACCGGCGGTCTCTGCTGCCGCCCGGACAAAATCAATGCTTTTGCACGCCTGGACCGCTTCCCGGATGTTTTTTAAAGTCAGCATTTCCGCTTCCTGATACGCGCGTCCGATGCCGTGCTGCTTTAGAATGTCCTGCAAGGCAGACAGGGCCTCCCCGGCTGTCAGGGTGTCGAGTATTGGCAGGCGTCTTCCACTCCCGAAATAATTTTGAAAGTCAGCCCAATGCTCCAGCGGCATGGCCACGGTATGGCGTAAAAAGCGGTACCTAAACCAGGCAAAACCCTCGCCAGTATTTGGATAGCGGTCGGCAGGCAATACCCGGTCATGATCAATTAAAACGGGTTTGTTGTCCGCAAAAGACATGTTCAGCAAATGCGCATCCCATTTGCGCAGCAGAATATTGGCCACAAAATTGCGTGCAAAGGCCTTGCCCGCATCCTGGCCTCCGGTCTGGCCGGCGTGCACATTCCCGGTCGCCACCACCCGGGTAAGATAATAATCCTCCGGCTTGCCTGTCAATCCCAGCTGCCCGGCCTCGTCCGGGGTGAGACGGCGGATGGGCGTTGCATTGGCCACCGCCCTGAGCAGCAAATAGGCCAGATGCTCCTGTCGGGGCCGGTTCTTGCCCTCGCGGCGTTGGTCCGCAGTCTCTTCCGGCAGCTCATATTTTTTCAGGATCCAATAGGTTTGGTTTTGGTCCTTCAACAAACCTTCATGAAACACACGGTCCGCCCGCAGGAAAGCAACATCCTGCGCCAGGCGTTCATCCGCTCCGGAAAGATTCCACTGCTGCCTGTCCCTGCCTGCCGGCAACCCTTGCAGGTATCTTTTTTGATAGGCTGCCAGATTGTTGTGCTGTTCACGTTGCAGATTGTCCAAAACCCTTTGCCGCTCTGCACCACTGGCAAAGGATAATGCCGGTCCTTCCTGCCGGCGTTGAACCCGGCTGCGCAAAAACCAGCTGGCCATGACACTTGCATACTCCCGGGCCGTGCCCTGCACATGCCCCTGGCCCAGGCTTTCCAGTATTTCATGCTGCAGGACCGCCCGCCGTGCCCACAGCGGCAAGTTGTTGAACCTGGGATGCAGACGGATGACTCCTGCTTTGCCCTGGCCAACTGGCAGGCCCGACAACCAGGCGCGCAACCGCGATGGTGGTTGCAGCCATTCAAGGCGGGGCCGCTGATAATTCCGGGGCAGGCCTCCGCTTTCATGCCATTCCTGTTCGATGGTCTCCAGCAGGTCATAGGCTTGCAGAATTCCATGTCCTTCCGTGCCCTGCGGCTTGGCCAGCAATCTGAAAAAATAATACAAGCGGGGGATATAAAAAGCGAAAACCACAAAGACGCTCAACCCGGCGGATACGACCATAGCCTGCCATGAAAACGAGGAGGATATTTGCCCGCCCAGCCATACTGCCAGCAGGGCCAATAAAACCGCTTTGCCGATTATCAGCATCGGCCGAACCCGGATCTCGCCGAATGCCTGCGCTTCCCTGAGCATGCCCGGCCTGCCCGCTAATTGCGTCCAGGTTTTCCAAAAAATGCCGGCGATGCTTTTCACTCTCAGCCAGGCATTGGCCGCTGCTCTCCCCAGCCTCTCCTTCAAGGGCATGCTGTTGAGTTTGGCCTCCACGGCAGGGGCTTTGACCTTGTCCATAAAAGCCAGAGTTTCATGGGCAAATTCGGCGACATCCAACGCCTCGGCCGCCGAGATAGGCAGATCCCGGTCTTCAGGCATCCGGACAGCCAGCAGCTGCTCCTGCCCGCCGGCGCTGACTGTAAAACTCATGGCCTGGCCAGGGAATATTTTTACCGCACCGGGGACAACCGGGGCGACCTCGCTCCGGCCCCCATAATTTCCCAGGGTGGCTGGCACCTTTTGTTGCGGATCCTCGCCCGGTTTGTGCTCCAAAAAGCAATAAATCACGGTTTTGACCACCAGCAATAATTCCGCCAGCCTGGAAAAAACCCTTTCGCGCAGATTCATCTCCGTGGCTTCGTTTAATTTTTTATGCGGATCAGCGTTTTGGGTTAAAAAAGGCTCCACGGTGAATATATTCTGGTTTTGCGAGAGGAGTTTCTCCAAAGGCGTCTGCCGGTTGCGCAACAGGCTAAAATAGGGATTCACCAGATCCTGTTTGGTCACGCGGGGTTTCACGGACAGATAGGAGATCCCGCTGGCTTTCAGGGCAGC
>JAFGIQ010000229.1 GCA_016929575.1 candidate division FCPU426 bacterium | reverse complement strand
CAGGTACTGCACCAGCACTTTTTGCAGACTTAAATACTCGGGGCTGTCGGTAGCCAGGCCATGCAGGCTGCCGGCAAAATCGCCTGATTCCAGGGATTGGGCCAGCAGCGCCAGAATATCCGGCCGGCTCTGTTCGTCCCTTTGCTCGTCCACCGCCGCCAAATCCACGCGGCCATACGCCAGGTGGGCGGCGCAGAGCAAAAAGGCGTCCGTCAGGTAGATATCCAGCGAAGCCATGCGCACAGGATGTAAAAGGCCCGAGGATTGGTACAGGTGCGCCTCGACACCGTCGAGTATTTTGCGTATGCGCCTGACATGATAGTCATTGGGCTCAAGGCCGTTCTCTGACATGCTCTCCAGCACAACCAGCAATTTCTTGGCCTCCGGCAGGGGTCCTTTGAGATTGCACCAGGCCGGCTCATAATAGCGCTGCTGGTAAAAAGCCCTTGCTGCCGGCGCGGCGGCGATGATTTCCCCGCCGACCCACACTTTTTCCCCTTCTGCTTTGTCTTCCAGCCAGGCACGCATGTGGGCGATGACCTTGTTGATGGAAAGATAAGGCGCAAGCTCAGTGGAAAAGAGCAACCCGGGTAAAAACCAAAATACCAGTGTCAGGCCGATCCGAAAAATATGTTTCATTGCCCAGGATCCTTTTTAAAGAAGAGGCGGTTGCGTCCGAATAAAACCGCGCTGCCGTAATTTATTTTGCAGCCACGAAGGCAGGCGGCATAGGGTTCCTTTTACCCCGCCAGAGTATAGAAAGTCCGGCGCCTTTCCCCCATTTATTTTCGGCAAACGCAAGAGGTTGTTAAACAGAGGTCTGCATGCTTTGCCGTCCCCTTTCATGCCGGCACATTATCTTTGCCTGCCGCCGCGGAGTGTTTATTCCGGGCGCTGGCCGGGAAGGCCGTCAACAAACGCTTCCGTATTCCAGCCGGAATCATGCCAGGACCTGCTTTTTCATGTCCTCTATGTGCAGTATATCGGGGCTGACCGCCGGATGCGGCTGAAGCGACCGTATGGGAGTGATATTTGACCTGGCAATGAATCTCTCCCCCTTCGGAGAAAGGGGGCTGGGGGGATTGGCTTTCTAAGCACACAGCGTGCTTTTGAAAACAACCTAGTGCCCGTACACACCATCCCCCTAACCCCCCTCTCCGAGGGGGGAATTCGCCTCCGCTTCGCTACGGGATGCCATGCATCTCCAGGCTCAAGCCTGGAATTTTCTGGCATGCTTTAAATAAAATGATGTCAGCGTACCGGCAGCAATGGTGAAAATTTCCGCCCGGGATGCCGGCCCGGGAATAACGCCCTTCCGGGACCATGCCCCAAGCGTCTTTTTCTCCCTTGGGATCTTAAGGAACCGCTTTTTTAAAGCGGAGGGTGCGTGCGGCCAATACTTCCCGCGCGGAGCCTTTTTCCCGCACCTTGGCCTCCACGCCCTGTGCCCTGATCCTGGGATCCCCGTGATGACAGGAATGCTGATCCAAGCGCCCGAGCACATCCGCCAATGCGGTTGGCGCATACCCGGCCTTGATTAAAATAGCCACTGCCATCAGATCCGCCTCTTTTTCCTTTTCCCGGGAATAGCCCTGGGCCACGGCGCGGACCACGTCCTGCACCACATTGTTGAAAAGGCCGGACAGCTCCTTGAGTTCTGACTTTGACTCCGAGGCTGCACGTACGCCGAATTTTACCAAAGAAGCCACGGCTGCGCGCTGATGTCCGGCCTGGATGGCCTGGATGGGGTGATCCAAAACCACATGAGCCAGCTCGTGCGCCAAAACCGCCGCCAGTTCGTCTTCGGTGCGGCAATGACGCAGGAGACCGGAAGTGACAAACAGGAATCCGCCCGGACACGCATAGGCATTGAGCTTTTTGGGGGCATTTAAAACCGCGAAATGGTAGCCTTGGAAGAGCTCCGGCATGTCCGAGGCCAGGGCCAGGGTCTGGCCGATCGCATTGACGTATACAGTCAGCGCCCGGTCGTCAACACGGGCGTCGTCCGCCAGCAATGTTGCCGCCACAGTGCGTCCGATGAAATACTGCTCCTCGGCGTTGAATTGCCGGCCGGCTTTTTCCATGCTGCTGCCCAGGTCGTTTAATTCCTGATACCCGCTCAGCGTACCCCCGATTTTAATAGCCGAACCCAGAGTGGCGCATCCGGATACCAGGAGTAAAAGCGGGAGCGCGAGACAATGAATTCTCAGATAAAGCATCAGCGTTCACCGCCTTCCTGGTATTCACCCAATCGTCCCTGCTTGCGGAAGAGTTTGAACTCCGCGGCCGGATCCGCGTAATGCGTCTCCTTCTCCAGCTTGTCAACTTCCGGATACGGCAACTGGGCGTGCTCCCGGCGGTATTGCGCTTCCACCTGTTCGTTAAATCCTTTGGTCGCCAGGGCCACTTCGTCCGAAGAAACATAGTCTTTCTTCAAGCGGGCCGAATAGGCGGGTTTTTTATCCGCCAGGGAAAGTTTGGTCACATACCCCTGGCCGCGGGCGGTTTTCACCTTGCAGTAACTTCCCTCCCGCCCCAGGACCTCCACCGCCGTCTGATAGGGCAGGGTCGCCTTGGCAGAGCTGAAAGCCGAAGGCCGGGACAACAACCGCGCTTT